>JAGGAA010000157.1 GCA_017889675.1 Bacillota bacterium
TGATAAAATCAAAGCAGGCGAGTGTGACTATCAATTTGTAGAAATTATGTGCTGTCCTGGCGGCTGTATTGGTGGTGGTGGTCAACCTTGGGGTACTACCACAGCTACCAAAGAAGCACGTATGGCTGGGCTTTATCAGGTAGACAGCGACAAAGCAATCCGCCAGTCGCATAAGAATCCGGCAGTTAAAGCATTATATGACGAGTTTCTGGGCAAACCACTTGGTCACAAATCCCATGAACTGCTTCATACCCATTATCATCCCCGGGACAACTGCAAATGAAGATAGCTTAATATAGCAAGCTATCTAAAAAAGTTCAGCCCCTGATTTAATTTAATAATCAAGGGGGAAAAAAACATGAGAAGTATTCGATCGATTTTTGTTTTACTGACCATTATTGTGTTGGTGATAACATCAGGAATCCTAACAGTTGTAAACTATACAAAAACACAGACTGTAATTATTCAAGGCGTAGAACAAAGTCTAACAGATACAACAAAGGTCGCGGCAAATGAGATTAGTTTTTGGCTGCAAATACGAAAGGCTGAGATGGAGGCCATAGCAAATTCTCCAGTAGTAACAGGCGGTGATAAGCAAGCTATTATCACGTATTTATTATTGGAAAGCAAACGTATGCCGTTATATAGTAGTTTCTGGGTATCTGATTCCAAGGGAACATGGTATTCACCTTCAGGAACTTCGGGAAGCATTAGTGAACGGGCTTATTTTAAAGAGTTGATAGCAACAGGTAAGACGGTTATCTCAGATCCCTTACTTGGTAAAGCCGATGGGAAAATGGCTGTTGTAGTCGCAGTTCCAATAATGAACAATGGTCAGTTAGTTGGAATATTGGGTGGTAATGTAAAAATAGATGAATTAATTCAAGTTGTATCATCCATCCAAATTGGACAGTCAGGATATGCGACCTTATATCAAATTGACGGTACCATTGTAGCAGATAAAGATGAAAAGAAAATTTTGAAGTATAATGCGCTCCAGGAGGAGGGGAGTTCTCTTGCTGGTATTATGCGAAAAGTTCAAAATGCTGAAACAGGAATTCAAGCTATTAAAGAAAATGATAGGGATGAATACGTTGCATATACACCTTTAAAAGGTGTAAAGTGGGCTATTGTTTCTACGGCTTTTACAGATGAATTTAAAGGACCGTTGCGTTCAATAGGACTGTGGTCAACTTCTTCTGCAGTGGGAATGGTAATTCTGGCGGCATTCATTGTTGCCTTATTAACACGGCGAATCATTAAACCACTAGATAAATTACAAGGTGTTGCTGAGAGAATCGCACATGGAGACTGCACCACTACAATTGATGTTCATGAGAAAAATGAAATTGGGAATCTGGCTAATTCTTTCAGGGAAATGACAGTTAATATTCAAAAACTGATTGGACATATTAGGAATTCGTCGCTGCAGGTGGCATCATCATCAGAACAACTCACTACAAGTGCTGAACAATCCGCTCAAGCGGCCAGTCAGGTTGCCGGGGTTATAAATGAGGTAGCTCAAGGGGCGGAGATACAAGCAAGAGCCGTGAATAAGGCAAACGATGTGGTAGAAAGAATGTTGTCCAGTATCCAGCAGGTGACGGGAAGCGCGAAAGATGTTGCTACTGTTGCTGATCAGGCTACTGATGCAGCCCAAGAAGGTGACAGGGCTGTACATACGACTGTAAGCCAAATGAAACAAATCGAGGTTGCCGTAGAAAATGCCGCTCAGGTAGTTGGCAAATTAGGAACGCGATCAACAGAAATCGGACAGATCGTTGATGCTATTTCCGGTATTGCAGGGCAGACCAACTTATTAGCACTTAATGCTGCTATTGAAGCCGCTCGCGCAGGTGAGCAAGGGAGAGGTTTTGCTGTAGTTGCCGAAGAGGTAAGAAAACTGGCAGAACAATCACAAAATGCCGCTAAACAAATCGCACAGTTAATTGGAGAAATACAGGAAGATACCGGTAAAGCCATTTCATCCATGGATGCAGGTACTCACGAGGTGAAGGTGGGAGCTGAAGTTGTCAATTCGGCAGGACAGGCATTTAGGGAGATTGTCAGACTAATTGATCAGGTATCGTTACAAGTTCATGGAATTACCGCAGCTGTAGACCAGATGGCAAAAGGAAGCCAGGAATTAGTTTCGGCTGTACAAGATATTGAAAAAATTAGTGGAGAAACATTAGGTCAGACACAAAGTGTCTCAGCTGCAACTCAGGAACAATCGGCCTCGATGGAAGAGATAGCTGCTTCTAGTCAAGCATTAGCACGAATGGCAGAGGCATTGCAGAAGAATGTCGAACAGTTTAAGGTATAAAACGATGGTGAAGTATTGATGATTTTTTGCATCACTTAGGCGATAATTTTCATCAGGGGAAAGTGCCATTTTTCCGGCAATTCCCGTGCTTGTGATGAAGAATTTCATCAACAGACAAAAAGGGTGATTTTACCTAACATTCAATTGCTGATTTTACATTGGCATAATTATTGCAATAGTATGTTAGGTATGTTCATAAGATTATTATATAAAAGGGGATGGATTTCTATGCAGTTTCAACTTACAGAGGAACAAAAGACCATGCAAAAGTTAGTCCGTGATTTTGCTGAAAAAGAAGTGGCACCAGGGGCAGCCGAGCGTGATGAAAAGGAAGAATTTTCCCGGGAGATTGCCGATGCAATGGGAGAAATGGGTTTTGCCGGTATTTGTTTTCCTGAAAAATATGGCGGTGCTGATGCCGATGTTCTAAGCTACATTTTAGCTGTGGAAGAGCTCTCTCGGGCTGATGCTGGAGTAGGTATTACCTTATCTGCTACTGTTTCGTTATGTGCTTGGCCTATCTTTAATTTTGGAACTGAAGAACAAAAGCAAAAATACCTTGTTCCGCTAACAGAAGGTACAAAACAAGGAGCCTTTGGTCTAACTGAACCTAATGCTGGGACAGATGCAGCATCGCAGCAAACTGTAGCAGTTTTAGATGGTGATAACTATGTTATAAATGGCAGCAAGATATTTATCACTAATGCTGGTGAAGCCGAGGTATATGTAGTATTTGCTATGACTGACAAATCCAAGGGTGTTAAAGGAATCACAGCATTTATTTTGGAAAAAGGCATGCCGGGATTCACTTTTGGTAAAAAAGAGCATAAAATGGGCATTCATTCTTCCATGACGAATGAATTGATATTCCAAGATGTAAAAGTGCCGAAGGAAAACATGTTGGGTAAAGAGGGCCAAGGGTTTAAAATTGCTATGGCTACTCTTGATGGCGGACGCATCGGAGTTGCAGCCCAAGCATTGGGGATAGCTCAGGCAGCGCTTGAACATGCTGTAAAGTACTCCAAGGAACGTGTACAATTTGGCAAATCTATCGCTGCTAACCAGGCGATCGGTTTTATGCTGGCCGATATGGCAACAAAAGTTGATGCTGCTCGTATGTTGGTTTATCGTGCCGCATCTTTTAAAGATCAAGGTTTGCCATATTCTAAAGAAGCTGCCATGGCTAAGATGTATGCCTCCGATATTGCTATGGAAGTTTCGACAGATGCAGTACAGATTTTCGGCGGCTATGGCTACAGTCGGGAATATCCAGTAGAGCGCCTGATGCGCGATGCTAAGATTACTCAGATTTATGAAGGAACCAATCAAGTTCAACGCATGGTCATCTCCGGCAGCTTGCTGAGGTAGAAATAGGAGGGTCTAAGGAATGGAAATAGTTGTTTGTGTCAAGCAAGTGCCTGACACCACAGAAGTTAAAATTGATCCAGTTACAAATACGCTTATTCGCCAAGGAGTACCGAGTATAGTTAACCCTTTTGATAAAAATGCTGTCGAAGCAGCGCTGCAGTTAAAAGAAAAACATGGTGGAAAAGTGACTGTTATTAGCATGGGGCCGCCTCAAGCTAAAGACGCGCTGAAAGAATGTCTGGCCATGGGTGCCGATGAGGCACTCCTAATTAGTGACAGAGCTTTTGGTGGGGCCGATACCTTAGCCACTAGCTATACGATAGCCTGTGCTATTAAAAAACTGGGTAATGTGGATATGATTATCTGCGGCAAACAGGCTATCGACGGTGATACTGCTCAAGTGGGTCCTGAGATTGCTGAACATCTTGACTTGGCACAGGTGACCTGTGTCTCGAAAATTGAGGTGGAAGGCAATTCTATCAAGGTTGAACGGGAACATGAAGAAGGTTATGAGATAATTGAAACGCAGACTCCTGTATTACTTACTGTGCTTAAGTCAATTAACGAGCCTCGATTCCCGACAATTAAAGGTACAATGAAAGCTAATCGTAAAGAAATTCCTACCTGGACTGCTGGCGATATGGATGTTAATCCAGATCAGCTTGGGCTTAAAGGGTCGCCGACTCAAGTACGTCGTATCTTCACACCGCAACAGCGGGTACAAGGCGAGATCATCAAGGCTGATTCGGCGCGAGAAGCAGCATCCAAACTTGCTAGTAAATTATTAGAAGCAAAGATTGTGTAACGGAGGCATTAACATGGCGGTAATAATTAATAAAGAAGAGTGCGTTGGCTGCAGTGCATGTATAAATACCTGTCCCTTTGGCGCGATGGTTATGGAGGCTGACAAGGCCTGCATTACCGACGCGTGCACAGTGTGTGGAGCATGTGTTGATGCATGTCCTGTAGGTGCAATCACTAAAGAAATTGAAAAAAGTTCGGTAAAAATAGATAAAAATGCCTATAAAGATGTGTGGGTATTCATTGAGCAGGTTGAAGGACAAATCAGAAATGTAAGTCATGAGTTGTTGGGTGAAGGCCGGAAATTGGCTGATGCAAAAGGACAAAAACTAGCGGGTGTAATAATTGGTGATGGAGTGGAATCGTTCGCTAAAGAAGTATTTGCTAGCGGTGCGGACAAGGTATATTTAATTGAAGGGCCTGAGTTTAAAAACTATAGTACTGATGGCAGCATCGTCCGCAGATGGGTACTGTAAGGCCGAAAGTATTTAAACGTCCTGAACAAGATTTTTCACGTACTGGCGAAATAGTGCAAGTAGCAAGTAAGATAAAGAGCCAAGATATTCGTACCAAACTCGTCGATCTTGTAAAGGTTTGTACAACCTCTTGCAACTTGGAAGAAGCCGAAATTATTGTTTCTGGCGGACGGGGAATGTGCAAGCCAGAAAACTTTGCATTAATTGAAGGCCTGGCTGATGTGCTGGGCGGTGTTGTCGGGGCATCAAGGGCAGTTGTAGATGCTGGTTGGAAGCCGCATTTCCATCAGGTAGGACAAACCGGGAAAACTGTTGGTCCCAAAGTATATTTTGCTTGTGGCATTTCTGGGGCTATTCAACATGTTGCCGGCATGTCATCGTCAGATGTGGTTATTGCCATCAATAAAGATGCTGATGCGCCAATCTTTAAAGTTGCGGATTACGGTATAGTTGGTGATGTAATGGAAGTATTGCCTGCTCTGATTGAAGAATTTAAGAAAGCAAAGGCATGCTAGCTTTTTTAATTAGGAAACGTTTAGGAGGTGTCAAGGTTGACTACATATAATAACGTACTGTATCAAATTGACAATGGGATTGGGACGATTACGTTAAACAGGCCGAAAGCGTTAAATGCCTTAAACTCTGAGCTCCTGAAGGAATTGGATAGTCTTCTGGATGAGATTGCGCAAGATGATAGTGTTAAAGTAGTAATAATTACCGGAAGCGGTGATAAGGCATTTGTGGCGGGAGCCGATATTTCGGAAATGCAAAGTATGTCTGCAATGGCTGGGCGGACTTTTGGAAAATATGGACAGGCTATCTTCAGTAAACTGGAAAATATGGCGCAGCCTGTTATCGCAGCTGTCAATGGTTTTGCACTGGGTGGCGGTTGTGAACTGGCTATGGCATGCGACATTCGAATTGCTTCGGAAAAGGCTAAATTTGGTCAGCCTGAGGTGAGTTTAGGCATTGTTCCAGGGTTTGGCGGAAC
>JAGGAA010000158.1 GCA_017889675.1 Bacillota bacterium
TCTTATTTTCGGAGAAGTTAAGCCTTTGCTGAGCTATTTTATCACCAGTTTTCTATTGCTCATAACCATTTTCAAACTCATCCACCAATTTGTGACATTCTTCGAAAAAACTCAGTAGGTTCATCGGTGTTTGTCAGGGTGTGACTTTGTGGCTTTTTGGCAATCGTATGATAAAACAGCTTGGTAATTTCATCATCACTGGCACCATTACGCAGAGCAGTCTTAACATCAATCTCCTGATTAGATAATAGACACGGCTTAAACTTTCCGTCAGCCGTTAAGCGGATCCGGTTGCATACACCACAAAAATGGTCAGAGATTGGGGTAATGAACCCAAATGTTCCTTTGGCCTGTGGCAAATCATAGTATTTGGCTGGACCATTGCCGAAAATATCCAAAGTAGGCGTTAATATTCCTCGTCCGAAACCATTAATCATGGTCTTAATCTCTTCAATACTAGGCCCTGGGGTAGTTTGGCTTTCGCCTATTGGCATGTACTCGATAAATCTGATAGATACCGGCTTATGGTGCACAAAATCAACAAAATAAGCAATATCCTGTTCGGTAATCATATTAGTAAGTACGATATTCAGCTTTACCGGCGTCAGCCCCACCGCCAAAGCGGCTTCAATCCCTTGTAGTGTCTGGGCAAGCTCTCCTCTGCGAGTAATTTGGCGAAATCGTTTTGGATTAATAGTATCAAGGCTAATATTGACGCGGGTCAAACCAGCAGCTTTTAACTGTTCAGCCATAGCTGCCAACAGACTGCCGTTCGTCGTCATTGACAAATCGGTGATAGATTGTAACGCGGTAATGTCCCGGATAAATTGAACAATACCTTTGCGGACCAGCGGTTCGCCACCAGTCAAACGAATTTTATTAACTCCATGCTTGCTAAGAATTTTTATAATTCGTAGAAATTCTTCATATGATAAAATTTCGTTATGGCTAAGGTGTTTTACGCCCTGTGTCGGCATACAATAAACGCAGCGAAAATTACAACGATCAGTCACAGAAACCCGCAAATATTGGATTTGTCGGTTATAACTATCATTCATAGCAATCACGCCTTTACTAATTACTTATCTAAAAAAATTCTTCATTATACCTAATTAACCTTCCTCTAAAATCAATATTTTCAAATTTTTCTTGTAATAGCAGGAATTTTGTAGTTAAAATGGAAAATACTATACATTAATTTCTTATATGAAAGAGGTGTGTTATGAATACGATAACATTTTATGGTCATTCTTGTTTTAGTTTAACCCACAACAATATAATATTACTGTTTGACCCCTATTTTACTGGTAATCCCGTTAATCCAGCTAAAGCGTCAGAAATACGCTGTAACTACATACTTGTCAGTCATGGGCATAGCGACCATTTAGGCGACACAATTGCGATCGCCAAACATAGCAGTGCCACTGTAATTACCACATCCGAGATTGCTGCACTAGTTGGCCAGCAGGACTGTGTCAATATAAGCATGCATTTAGGCGGTAAACGCAGTTTTGATTTTGGCTATGTCCGAGTCACTCCTGCTTTTCATGGCGCTGGCATTCCGGGAGGGCATGCAGCTGGATTTATTGTTAACTTTTTTGGTAAGAATATCTACTTTGCCGGTGATACCGCTCTCTTTGGCGATATGGCGCTCTTAGGCCGTCTGGAAAAAATCGACTATGCCCTTTTGCCAATTGGTGATAATTACACCATGGGGCCAGAGGATGCCGTTGAAGCTGTAAAAATGCTCAACCCGGCAGCGGTAATCCCCATGCACTATAACACCTGGCCGCTTATCGCCCAATCCCCAGAAGCTTTCAAGAAAAAAGTGGAGGCACTTCATATACCTGTACATATTATGAACCCCGGGCAAAGTATTACATTGTGACAAAAGCGTCCTTGTCAAAAATAAAATTCCCTGACAAGGACGCTTTTATTTTACAATTTTTTAACCATGGCAATCTCATCACAATTAGGAAACTTAGGACAGTTAATACATTCTTTCCACATCTTATGGGGTACGTTCTCTTTTGGTACTTCTTCGAAATCCAATTTGGCAAAAAAACCGGGCTGGTAGGTTAACGCAAACAAGGTTTGGACACCTAGTTCTCTTGCTTCGTCTGTCAATATCTCTACAATTTTACTACCCACACCAGTTTTTATCTTACTAGGATGAACAGCCAATGCCCGAATTTCGCCCAGTTCATCCCATACCAAATGCAATGCGGCAACACCAACAATTTGTCCGTCGTCTTCTACAGCCAAAATAAATTCCCGCAGACCTTCATACAAAGTATTGCGTGCCCGTGCCAGCATCAGTCCCTGTTCGGCATAGTCATTAATTAATTTAAGAATATCTTCCACATCACTAAATTTAGCTTTTCGAAAAATCATATTCATTCCCCCAATATCTGTATTATTATACATCTAATATAATATTTATACAATATTATATCAGATTAAAATTTTACTACTCGGGCATAGATGACTAAGTGGACAAACACTACAGGTCGGGTTAGCTGCTTTACAAACCTTGCGACCATGCCAGATTAACCAATGATGGGCATCGCTCCAATTTTCCTTAGGTATTGCCCGCATTAGTCCCTGTTCTACCGCAAGCGGCGTCTCACCAATTGCCAGTTTCAGACGATTGGCCACGCGAAATACATGGGTATCGACAGCAATCGCCGGAACGCCAAATAATTGACTTACTACGACATTAGCCGTTTTGCGGCCAACCCCTGGTAATTTAATTAGTTCATCAAACGTATCCGGAACTTGTCCAGCATATTCCCGGCACAAAACTTCACAAGTAGCTAGAATATTTTTCGCTTTACTGCGAAAAAGACCACAATCCCGAATTTCTTTCTCCAAGTTGGTCTGGCCAAGTTCCAGAATTTTTTCTGGCGTATTGTGATGGGGAAACATTCGCGCGGTTATGATGTTCACTCTAGTATCAGTGCATTGTGCGGATAGAATTACAGCAATCAAAAGTTCGAATGGCGTTGAATATTGCAGTGCGGTAGTAGCATTTTTATAATGTTGTTCCAATAATTCTAGCATTTGCTGCTTAATGGCCTTAGTAATACGCACAGCTACACCTCAATTCTGAAAAACTACTGCGTTAATGTAAAGTATATAAGTAAATAACAGCTGCGTCAATTTGTTTCCGGTATCACTTACCCAACAATGACAGGCGCTAGCTTTCTTGTCGAGTTCATTACCAGTACGCACGTATATCGTTTTTATACTACGTTATTTACAACAACATTAATTTCTCTTCATATTGCAAAACAACTTGACATCGCTTTATCATCTGCTATAATGAATACATAATTTAAAAAAATTAGATATTAGGTGATTTTATTATGAAAAACAATATTAATTTATATACAAAACAATACTTTTTCTTTTTTGCTTGGGCCAACTTCTTTGGCGCAGGCCTTTTTCGATGGAACAACTTAATACGGCAATTTGCCTATGAGTCCTTAACAACAATCTAAAGCTGCGAAAGCAAAACCTAAGGCTCATTGAGTCTTAGGTTTTTTTATTTTCCAGAGGGAGAGGTTAAACTTTCCCTGGATTGAACGACTAAGTCTTCTGCCGGGGTCCTAACGGACTTGGCACAAGCCAGTCTTTTCTTATAAACTACAAAATTACAGGGGGCGCTATTTATGATTATTGTACTAAACGCTTCGGCTGCAGCCGAGCAAATCGAAAAGCTAAAGCAGGAGTTAGAAAATTACGGTTGCAGTGTTTGGCCTACTTATGGCCAATTCCAGACGATTTTGGGTATTGTAGGCGATACGGGTAAGCTTGACCGCGACTATTTGCTAAGTAAACCGTATGTTGAAAAAGTACTTTCTGTTCAAGAACCTTACAAAAAGGCCAATCGTACCTTTCATCCCGAAAATACCGTGATTAACGTTGGTTCACAAACAATTGGCGGCAACCAACTAGCCATTATTGCCGGCCCCTGCTCTGTTGAAAGTCGCGAACAGATTGTCGGTATCGCACATGATGTTAAAGCTGCTGGAGCTGGCTTTCTGCGCGGCGGCGCTTTCAAACCCCGTTCTTCACCGTATAGCTTTCAGGGTATGCAGGAAGAAGGACTTGAGCTGTTAAAACAGGCCAGGCAAGCGACTGGCCTACCAATTGTCACCGAAATTATGTCGATAACTCAATTGGAACAATATCACGAAGATATTGATGTAATTCAAATCGGTGCACGTAATATGCAAAATTTTGACCTTTTGAAAGCAGCTGGGCAGCTTACTAAACCCATCCTGCTCAAACGAGGACTAAGCGCCACCATCGAAGAACTTTTAATGTCTGCCGAATATATTATGGCTGGTGGTAACGAAAATGTAATCTTATGCGAACGCGGCATCCGAACCTTTGAAACCTATACCCGTAATACGCTTGACCTCAGCGCAGTACTGGCCATCAAAAGGCTTAGTCATTTGCCAGTCATTGTTGACCCCAGCCATGCGGCTGGACTGTGGTGGATGGTGGAAGCTTTGTCCAAGGCTGCTGTAGCTGTAGGCGCTGATGGGGTTATCATCGAAGTTCATCAAGATCCAAGCAATGCCAAATGCGATGGCCAACAGTCTATAAAACCAGAGCGGTTTGCCGCACTTATGAATTCCCTGCGGGAAATTGCCCGCATTGATAATCGCACTGTTTAAAAAAACGAGCTAAGTCCCACCCTATAGGACTTAGCTCGTTTTTGTATATGCCGTAAAGTTACTGACCTGTAAGTCACTAACTAATAACTTCTTGAACCCTGCCAACCGTACCGTCGGTTAACCGTACTTTAATGCCCCGATGATGTACAGCGCTGCTTGTCAAAATATCTTTGACTATCCCTTCAGTTAACTGTCCTGTCCGCTGGTGCCATTTCTTCCTTGTTTTGGCGGCTAAGGCGTTTTATCGCATATTCGCGTTTACGGGCCAGACTCTCTGTAGCGTAGTACTCATAGTATACCAGCGCAACAGGCAGACGGCCGCGGGTATAGCGGGCACCGCTGCCATTATTATGAGCTGCCAGCCTTGTTTCCAGATTGGTCGTCCAACCGGTGTAATACGTACTGTCAGCACATTGAACAATATATGTATATGGCATGCATAACTACCTTCCCACTAACCCCTGCGGCGATTGCTGCAAAAATTCTAGTAATGTCTTATCACCGATATACA
>JAGGAA010000372.1 GCA_017889675.1 Bacillota bacterium
GCTGTTTCGGAGCGCAGGTTAGCCCAAGTTGCTGCCGTGACAAGGTTGGCTGCTGGCAGGAATGCACCCGATATCTGCATTCATCCAGCTTCCCAGCTAGCCTTGGAATGGGGTGCCAATGTAGTAGTGGTAGAGGCTGGAGCAATACCGAGAGACACAGGTAACAGTAAGAAGGAATGGAATAGTTTTGACTTGAAAACGGCAGCAGACTGGTTTAGACAAGCTGGGTACAAAGAATGATAGGTATCGGCTATATGTTGACAGATGCCCGGGCGCTAGCCCAAACTGACAGGGTTTTGGTAGGGATGCTGGCCATCGGTGTAGCTCTCTGGCCTAGGCGTGTTACTGACAAAAAGTAGCAAGCGACTTGAAGGAATGTATAATAACTGGTAGGTGAAGGTGTGCGAATTGAGGTGAAGATAGTGGAAGAATTTGAAAAATGCCCATGTATGGGAGTAAATCTGGATAAAATGATTCAACCAGCAACCCTCACGTTGCTAGCTAGTTCATCATTGCATGGATATATTATTGTGCAAAAGCTGCAAGAAACGAGTATATTGCAAGGGAAAAAGCCTGACCCGTCTGGAGTTTATCGCTGTTTAAGGCTAATGGAACAACGTGGCTTAGTGACTGCTGAGTGGAATGTGGAAGAAACCGGTCCAGCTAAAAGGTTATATACTGTCACTGATAAGGGGCTAGAGTGTTTGATGCGTTGGATGAGTACGCTTGAAACGTATCATCAATCATTGGGATTTTTTTTGAAGATGATGAAAGATAGTATTCAAGAAATAAGCTGATTCAAAAGGATAAGCTGGGCAGCCTTTTTGAATCAGGAAGTGCTTAACTTTATGATGACTCACAACTTGCAAGCCATCACAGTTGATGATGTGTCATAAGAAGGGCGGTACTAATAGTTCTGTTCAATATTTTGGAAAAAATAAAGGAAACAAAGGCAGTAGACTTGGTAATGAAGTCTACTGCCTTTGTTTTGTTTTAAAATGCTGTCTCTAATATAAGTCAGAGATATACAAAATACAGGAATTTCGCTTTTGTTGTCGAATTTAGAATTATTCATTAAATACCAATAATTGGGCGAGGTGTGTTAAGCTATATGACTAAACCTAATCACCAAACTGCTCGTAGGATAATTGAACAGCAAATTGAATTTTTAGTGCCTGGTATAGAGCTGGCCCATGATATTTGCTCAGATGATGGTAAAATACTATTTAGCCAAGGTACTATTCTTAACCAACAGGCTATCAAGAAATTATCTACATGGGGAATCAACAAAGTAAAAATTATAGCTGAAGTAACTACTAATCCTATTACCGATCCTAAGGTTCGGCAATTTATTAACAGCTATAATCAATCTGTTACTGTTGTACAAAAAGCGTTTGATGAAATACGCCAAACACAACAAATCCCAGGTGAAACTTTTCAAAATTTCCAGACGACAGCGAATACTATTACAGAACGTGTAATGGCTGCTGGCAATATTATTGATCAACTATATAATCTGCCACAATGTGATGATTATACTTTTCGCCATAGTGTCAATGTTAGTGCCATTGCCGCTCTTATTGCTACATGGCTGAAATTCCCACCAGAAAGCGTTAGCGCTATTTCCCTATCTGGTTTATTACATGATGTTGGTAAATCCCAGCTAGCACCAAGACTATTAAATAAGTCAAGCCTTCTTTCTCCTAACCCCATTGCTCTCACAGATGGGCGATGTGGACGAGTGGTATGTATCAATAAGAACACACCCTCGCGTTCCATGGTACAATTAGATAATGGCGAAGTTCTAGACTTAGACGATGAAACTGATTTACGTATCCATTACATCATCCGGTAAAGAATATAAGACATAAGGGAGGGACAAACGTGCAACACCAATTTAGACAAGAAAAGCAAATACAAATGAACGGCAAGCCATTAATTAAAGATGACAATAGAATATACCGTGTCCAGAACCCTATCCGTAACGAACAATCATTAGCTATCCTTTTTCTATTTAAAGCCCATATTTCTAAAAGCGTGAAAAAAACAGCAGAAGCGCATCCCAAGACTAACATTATTTTTGGTAAGGTAGGCGGGTCGTGGTGGAAACCCCAATACCATATTATAGTTGGCGGAAAGACGAAGAAGGCTGTTCAGGCTGCTTCCGAAATGCTACAAAATACTTTGAGCGGCGGAAAAGCAAAAAACGCATAAAATAAGAAAACAAATTTTCAACTTGAAGACGGATAACAAATAAAAACTGCAGCTAACCTTTAGAGGGTGGTTGCAGTTTTTTGTTTATGATATCTGTTCAATGCCAATTCTTTGCGATCAGCCGCTTGGGGCGGTTGCTCCAGCCATCCATGTGTTATCATAATTTGTGCTCCGTCTTCTCCAAAAGCGGCTATCTCAGCCATCATGCGAGCGTAATCGTTAGCCACATCCACCCTGGTACTTGAGCCTAAAGCTGCCCCGTAATTTGCCATGCTTAACGCAATCAAGGCCGTTGCTTGTTGCATCATTAGCTTATCAGAGAAAGGGGCGATAGTTGAATCCGTAACTTCCGAATCCCATGTTGCAGGAGCAGAGAGGTCGTCCTGGCAACCAGCTTGGTTATTTCCCCCACATGAGGGTATTATAATTAGTAATTGCGCTACGGTGGGTTGTTCACATTATACAACCAAAGAAAGCTAGCCGATAAATTAAAGCCAATTTGACTTCTCGGTAAGGAGCTACAATGAGCGAAAGCTATACCCCACGCCGCAAAAGAGTTGATCTCTCAAGATTCGATACCATGCAGATGCATGTTAGACATCCGCTGATAGCCGTATGGTGGGCAGCATCGTTTGCGGGCTTTGGACAGATGATGGTCGGCAGTTATGTGAAAGGCTACCTGCTGGTACTCCTGGAAATTATCA
>JAGGAA010000159.1 GCA_017889675.1 Bacillota bacterium
AACTCATCTACTCTCGCAGTGAATTTTTTTTAATAACCAGCCTATATTTTCTCCAAGATTTTTCATATTGAGCATTCCTTCTTGATCTTGCTCCACTTCACCAATCGAATTACCATAAGCCATGTTCCAGTATGTTGAGCCGACAAGAAACATTTCCTTACTATGCAAAAAATGATTTAAAGTATCAAAAGCGCTAATCGCTCCACCACGGCGAGCAGCAATGACTGCAGCTCCAACCTTATATTTTAGTAGCCCTCTATTAGCAGCTAACACCATACTCGCCCGATCAATTAATGCCTTTATCTGGGAAGTTACTCCTGCAGAGTATACCGGTGAGCCAAGAATAATTCCATCTGCAGCAATCATTTTTTCTAAACAAACATTAAAAAAGTCATCTGTTATAATGCATCGCTTATCCTTTTGTTTTATACAAGCTCCACAAGCAGTACAGCCTCTTATCATATTTTGACCAGACAACGAAATCAACTCTGTATCAATTTCCAGGCGATTAAGTTCATTAAACACGGCTTGAATTAATTTGGCCGTATTACCTTCTTTACGAGGACTCCCATTAATGCCAACAACCTTCACAACTTATCATCTCCTGCTCTTTTTAACACTGACAGTTTATGTCTACTAATCTTGGAAAGCATCTATCAACCTTCAACATTCTGTTAACAAAACAAAACTCCTGCCAAATTTCATACAATATCGGCCAGGAGTTTTATCTCTTTATAATTTTATGCAGTTCTACTTATTTTTTTAACTATATACATGACACTAGTTCAACTTTTCCATAATCGATTTTAGCTGTTCTTTATTTCCATTTTGCAATGCTTGAATATTCTCAATTATCATTTCCGGTTCCCAGTCCCACCATTTTGCTGCTTATATGAAGCATCCCATTAATGCAATTGGAAAAGGCGCTGGGGATATTGAATGCGCACTTCGGCATACTATTTAGACCTTTCAGAATAATCTAATTGATTCAGTGCATTACTTTAGCTAAGATATGTACATCTACATCAATCCCATAAATCCAATAGGCAAAGGAGATGACAAAAATGCAAGTACGCAAACTACTATCCAAGTGTCTGCTTCGTTCCCTTCTCTTCCCTTTAACCATGACTGCCCCAGCGATGGCTTCAATTTTTGCGGATGCTCCCCCGGTGGTTAGTGCCGATATGGCTCAACAAATACTAGAAGAAGGTAACAAACGCTTTGTCCAAGGAACCCTATCCATCTATGATGTGGGAACAAGCCGGAGAGCACAACTTTCCCTTGGACAATACCCTTATGCAGTAGTAGTAACCTGCTCTGATTCACGAGTGCCACCAGAGCTGATTTTTGATCAGGCCTTGGGGTACATTTTTGTCATCCGGGTGGCTGGCAATGTACTGGACGCCGTTGCACTAGGTAGCGTGGAATATGCTGTGGAACACCTTAACACAAAACTAGTGGTCGTAATGGGTCATGAAAAATGCGGCGCCGTAAAAGCAACGGTGGACGGTGGCCATGTTCCGCCAAATCTCGGTGCCATTGCAGCCAAAATTCAACCTGCCGTTGATATCGCTAAAGCAGCTAATTCAGCTGATATTTACGAAGCCGCCACTGATGCCAATATCGTCAACATGGTAAACATAGTAAACGCCGACCATGTCATTTCTCAGATTGCCGGGGTTAAAGTAATTGGCGCTAAATATCATTTTGAATCTGGGGAAGTGCGATTTATCAAGTAAAGTTTATCTACATGAAATCGTCCATTTATTCTTCGTTTACCTGCCGATTATCGAATACCCAATAAATTGCACCAGATACCCTGCCTTGTTTTCAAGGTGGGGTTTATTTATGTGGAAACACCCCATGCATTATTGTATAGATAAGTCCCCTTACTCTAAAAGCTGAATATACTATAGTGCTAGGTTATGAATCCGAGGGGGGAAGCATTATGGAGAACGCAGTTTTAGGGAGAGAAGAACTAAGTCGGACAATTTCTCGCAGACATCATATTGATGGTGGCTTCAAGAAAATTTCACGGGTAAATGGTTTTGATACCGAAAATTCTGATAACGCTAAACAAAACAACTACGTCTGGTCAATGGCAGAATTAGGGGACTATATCTATATAGGTACGGCACGAAATATTCCTTATTCCATTTTAAGTAACCAAATTTTAGGCAATGTTCCGATTCCGCCAATTCTTATTCCGAAAGCCGCGGACTATGCAGGCGAAATCTGGAGATATAAAAAGGGTACCAAAAAAAATTGGGAACGAGTGTATAAAGCTCCAGCAAATCCGATGATCATCGGATTTCGTTTCATGATCAACTACAAAAACGCCCTATATGCGGGAGCTTTAACACCTTTAAGCTCAGATATGCTCATTCTAAAAACTACAACCGGGAAGGACTGGAAGGCACTAGAGCCAGTTCAAGGTTATTCTACTGGCACTATAGTCGAGCATAATGGAAAGCTGTATATGGGGACATTACCATTATCGGGGGGTTCAGCTTCCCAACTTTTTGTTAGCAGTGATCCTGAAATCGATGGTTGGACAAAAGTTGATTTTGGTGATCCTGATAAAAACCCAAGAGGGAATATTGATTTATTACTAAGTTTTAATGGTCACCTTTATGTAGCGACAGCTCGTCCGACAGGATTCGAAGTTTGGCGTACTGAGGGAGTTGAGCCAGAAAAAGATCACTGGATACTGGTAGTTGATCAAGGCGCTGGCGACGCTAGAAATGAACACCCCTGGGCATTAGGCGTATTTAAAGAGCACATCTATATTGGCACAGCCATTGAAGTGGCAATAAAAAGCATAGATCCTGCTAATCCGATTGTTCCCCCGAAAGGGTTTGACGTAATTCGATTAGGGACGGACGATATCTGGGAACTCATTGTAGGGGGAACACCTGTGGTTCCGACAACTCCCACAACTGGGGTTCGTGGGCAACCGTTAAGTAGATTTCCTTCAGGATTTGGCGATATAACAAATGGATATTGTTGGCAAATTCAAGCCTTTGGCGATGAGTTATATTTGGGAACTTGGAGCTGGAGTGACTTAATTCCGCCGTTTATCCCTTGTATTCCTGAGATCGTCCTTTCCCATTTTCCGAGTAGTTCAGGAGCTACTTCCGAGATAGACCAATTACGGATCTTCTTTTCCCCTAAAATAGTAGAAAAGGTTTACGATATTGGAAAAAGATATATTGGTTTCGATCTGTGGAAGACCAAGGACGGTATCCGTTGGGAGCCTGTATCACTTAATGGATTTGATAATCCCTATAACTACGGTGTAAGAAAACTCTTCGTTTCCGCTGAAGGCAAGCTCTATGTCGGTACAGCTAATCCATTTCAGGGATGCGAAGTATGGGTAAAATCTCACAAGTAGTATATACAAATATAAAAGAAGCTGCCAGCAAACAGCTCCTTTTATGTTTATGGTGAGCATCTAAACTTGAGCTTTAATTAACGCTTGCATATTGAGTCTGGAATCGCTATCTGAGTCCGCACATCTCTGATTCAGATTATTATTTCTCAACAACTTATTTTACGGCAACAGCTTCACTAGCAGACACCGTTTCTTCGTCAACAGGCTTACGCCCCCAATAACTAGCTAATAAACTACCTGCAATGTATTCCCAGACAGTCATGACTGCAGCTGGTAAAGCAGCCAACGGATCTAAATGAGCTAATGCCAGTGCAACGGCAAGACCTGAATTTTCCATGCCTATTTCGAAAGTAATTGCTCTGGATTTTTTCTTTGACATGCCAACCGTCCTGCCAGCATAATAACCAAGAAGCAGTCCGGCGATATTATGAATCATTACGGCAACCAATAGAATCATTGCCATTGTTGCCAACTTCGTTGCATTCAAAGCCACTACGGAAGCAATGATAGCGATAATAAAGATGACCGACACTGCTGGAACCACTTTAATAAGTTTCTCCACTAAAGCGGGTGCCACCATATGCAGCACAACTCCAGCAGCTACAGGAACTAATACAATTTTGACAATGTCTATTAACAGTGCAGCAATATCTATGGGAATCATGGCCCCAGCCAAAAATGCAAAAATATAAGTAGTAAGTACCGGTGCCAAGATTGTATTAACACTTGAAACCGTTATAGAAAGGGCTGTATCCCCCTTGGCAATATACGTCATAACGTTAGAGCCCGTACCGCTAGGAGCTGCGCCCAAGAGAACCATCCCCGCAGCCAATGCTGGCGGTAACCCTAACATTTTGGCCACACCAAAGCCTACCAAAGGCATAATTAAATAGCGAAAAAAGACTCCATAAAAGACATCTTTAGGGCGAGTTAAAACAAGACGAAAATCTTCGAGCGACATGGTAAGCCCCATCCCCAGCATGATAATCCCAAGAAGATACGAAATATACTTGCCAACTGGTTTAAATGGTGCCGGATAGAAAAAGGCAATTGCTGAAAAAACCACCACCCACAGCGTCATATTCCGACAGATAAACTGAGCCAGCTTCTCCAAATACTTCATTCCCAATAACCTCCTGTAAAATAAATACAAAACCTCTTGCCCTTCAAGTCAATAGACTTAAAGGGGCAAGAGGCAATTCTCGCGGTACCACCCTTTTTACAGATAAAACTATCTGCATCTCATCAGGTCAAATAACCCTAGCAGAATAACGACTGCACTCCGTGGGGAGCAGAGACCGGCGCAGCTTACTTAGCAGTTCAGCCTTGCTGTTCAGGAGCGACGTTTGCTTTCCCATCGTACCGATTCCCACCAACCATCGGTTCTCTGAAACGATATAGAACTCAAGTTCTCCCTCATCACATTTATCTTATTAAATTATATCTTCAATTTACCTATAATATACTCTTATAGTTTTTTATTGTCAATACAAATTA
>JAGGAA010000160.1 GCA_017889675.1 Bacillota bacterium
AAACGTAAACGCCGTCATTCAGCGATTACCTTAGCAGCCTTAAGCACCGGGATGTCACTGCGGTCACTAGCGGAAATGCATAATGGTCAAGCTGTGTACCAGGATATTACCAATGAAATGTTGCCAAGCTTAGGAATAGAGCATGTTCCGCAAGTTTCACCAAGACAAGCTGCTAATAATTTGGTTAATATTTCCAGGAAATATTCTTTTACAATCTTTGAATATTTTCAGACAGATCGTGCAGGGCATAAGCAAGATTGGCAGTATGCTCATAGGATTATAAAGACACTTGATGAATTTATTGGAACAGTTTATACATTATTGCCTACTGATACTTTGCTAATGATAACAAGTGATCATGGTAATTTTGAAGATCTGAGTGTTAAGACTCATACGGTAAATAAGGTTCCGCTGATTGCGCTTGGTCAAAGAGCACAGGAAACGATAAGCGGTATTACTGACTTGACGGGTATTACACCTGCAATAGTAGAGGCTTTGGGAAAGGATGAAGTATGTGATTGAATTACTCGCGCCTGTTGGCAGTAAAGAGGCTTTGGTTGCAGCGGTAGAAAGTGGCGCAAATGCCATTTATCTTGGTGGAAGAATGTTTGGTGCCAGACATTACGCCCCGAATTTTAATGATGAGGAATTAACAGAGGCTGTACGGTTTGCCCATTTGCGTGGCGTATTGGTATTGGTTACCGTGAATACCCTTGTAGATGATAATGAATTGCCTACGTTGATTGATTATTTACACTATAAAAGTACTGCCTGAACTGATTAAAGCCGGTGTTTCCTCTTTTAAAATTGAGGGCCGGATGAAACGTCCGGAATATGTGGCCGTTGTTGTGGATGCGTACCGGCGAGCGCTTGACAGTTATCTGATTAATTGTGACCAATATGATGTTAAAGAGCAAGATCAAAAGGATTTAGCACAAATTTTTAACCGCGATTTTACTACCGCACACCTATATGGTAAGAACGGGCGGATGATGATGAGCGACCGGCGTCCCAATAACCGCGGTGTGCGGGTTGGACGGGTAATTGATTATCAGCATAACGGTAAAATAGCTGTCATAAAACTGGATGAACCACTTGTTGTAGGCGATATTATTGAATTTTGGGTTAAGGTAGGCGGTCGGGTAAATGTCACTGTTCACACGATGACTGTTGACGGTATTACAGTTACCGAAGCACAGGCTCATACCGCAGTGGCTATTCCTATCGGTTCACCAGTTCGGGTGAATGACCGGGTATTTAAAGTGTTTGATGCCAAGCTGATGGAGCGGGCCAGAGCTTACTTTAGCAGAGCGGAAGCCGTGCGGCGGATACCTGTCGATATTGCTGTAACGGTTGCAGAAGGCAAGCCGCTAGTAATTAGCATAAAAGATAGTGAGGGCTTCACTGGTCAAGCTGAAACCACGTTCATTGCAGAAAAGGCAGTGAAACGGCCGCTTACATCCGAATCGGTGGCTAAACAAATTGAACGACTAGGAACTACTATTTTTTCCCTTAATGCATTGGACTGTCAAATTGAGGGTGAAGTAATGGTGCCGGTCAGTGAAATTAATGACGCCAGACGCCGGGCAATCGAAAAAGTGGAAACAGCCCGGCTAGCTAGGTTTGTCAGAGCATCACTCCCTAAAACTAAATCGATTAGTGAGTTAGTACCGCAAGTACGAACCGTACCAAGTAGCAGCAAACCGAAACTTGTGGTAAATATTGATAGCATTGATAAAGTCAAAGCAGCCGTAGATAACGGGGCTGATATTGTTATGTTTGGTGGCGAATGTTTCGGGAAACGCTCATTATCTGACGAAGATTATCGCCAGGCAGCAGCGTATGCTCGGCAGCATGGCCGCAAGATTATCTTTAATATGCCACGCTTGGTGCAGCAAGGCCAGCTAGCTGAAGTGAAAGAGAATATCAGGCTATTTAATGAGCTTAACCCTGAGGCCATAAGTGTAGGTAATATAGGTACCATTCAACTGCTGCAAGAGCTTTCAACTGTACCCTTACACGGCGATTATCCGTTAAATATCTACAATAGCATTACGGCTAATTATTTAACGAATCTAGGGTTAACCAGCATGACACTTTCACCAGAGCTTACCTTCGGACAAGTTGAAGACTTGGCTGGTAAAAAACTGGCGCAATTGGAATGTTTAGTACATGGTCATTTGACACTGATGATTTCCGAATATTGTATGCTTGGCAGTTTTTTAGGAGGGCCTGATAGTAGGAAGTGTAATCACGCCTGTCAGCGTAATCAGTACTGGCTAAAAGATAGAAAGGATGAGCTATTTCCGATAGCTACCGATCAATTTTGCCGTATGCATGTTTTAAATGGTAAGGAATTGTCTATGCTGCCGCATGTGCCTAGACTCATGCGCACCGGTATTAGCCGACTCCGGTTTGAGGCTAAATATAGTTCGCTTAAAGAAGTTGCCAGGATTACAGGCCTATATCGTGCGCTAATTGACTTGGGCGAAAATCATCCGCTGCTTATGGAAGATAAAATTGCTAGTGCCGAGCATGACAATATCACCCGGGGACATTATTTCCGAGGGATATTATAGTTGGTTAGAGGAGAATTTATATGGAAGCAGCCGTATTGTCAACATTAGAATATAATAAAATCCGGGATATGCTTGCTGAACGTGCGGGTTCGATCATGGCACGGGAACTTGCTCAAGAACTGGTGCCAGTGAAAGATGCAGTGCAAGTGCAAGAGCGTCTTGCTGAAACAGCCGAAGCACGCGAGATTATGAACAATGTTCCCACAATACCACTAGGCGGTATTCGTGATGTGCGGGCGACTATAAAAAGAGCGGAGCTTGGTGCTATTTTAGAGCCGCATGAACTGTTAGCTATAGGCAGTACGCTGTATGCCGCCAGACGGATAAAAGGTTTTTTTGCTGACCTGCCTGTGGAAACGCCACTTTTGAGTTTGCAGGCCAATCAAATCAGTGTTTTACGAAACATTGAAACCATAATTGAGGCTACGGTTACCGAACAAGGTTTGATTCGCGATGATGCCAGCAGTGAACTTCTGAAGTTGCGACGAGAAGTTAAGCAAGCACAAAGCCGGGTAAAAGAAAAATTAGATAGTATTTTGCGGTCAAGTGAGTATCAGAAGTATTTTCAGGATGCGTTAGTCACCATGCGTGGTGACAGGTACGTTATTCCTATTAAACACGAATTCCGCAATAATTTTCCTGGTATTGTCCATGATCAATCATCCAGTGGCGCTACCTTGTTTATTGAGCCTATTGCTATCGTTAATTTAAACAATGATATAAAACAACTGCTAGCGGCTGAAAAGAATGAAATTGAACGGATCTTAACGGTAGTAACTGGACAAATAGCCAAAGTTGCCGACAGCCTGGAAGAAAATCTTGCGATTTTAGCTCACATGGACTTTGTTTTTGCTAAAGCTAAGCTGAGTATTGACATGCGAGCCATTCAACCAATAATTAATCAGCAGGGCTATGTTAATCTCATACAGGCTAGACATCCTTTGATAGCGGCTGAGCATGTGGTTCCCATTGACGTACAGCTTGGACGACATTTTACTACCTTACTTATTACCGGCCCTAACACTGGTGGTAAAACAGTAACACTTAAAACAGTAGGTTTATTCGCGTTGATGACGCAAGCTGGCTTGTTTGTTCCGGCTGCACCTGATTCTGAGATGCCGATTATCGGGAATATATTTGCCGATATTGGTGATGAACAGAGTATTGAGCAAAGTTTGAGCACATTTTCCGGACATATGACCAATTTGGTGGGGATACTAAATAAGATAAGCGCTGATGATTTAGTACTGATTGATGAAATTGGTGCCGGAACTGATCCAAGCGAGGGTGCGGCTCTGGCTATGTCCATTTTGGAATATATCCATAGGATTGGTGCTAAAACCATTGCAACTACCCATTATAGCGAGTTAAAAACATTTGCTTATACCAGACAGGGAATAGAAAATGCCAGTGTAGAGTTTGATATACAAACCTTGCGGCCAACATATCGACTGCTGATTGGCATACCTGGCAGCAGTAATGCCTTTGCCATTAGTCAACGTCTGGGGCTGTCAGACAAAATTATCGCCCGCGCTAAAGAGTTAATTCATAAAGAACATACTGATTTTGAAACCGTTCTCCAGGCTCTGGAAGAACAGAAAAAGTCATATAACGCAAGAATGGATGAATTAACCCGTTTGGAACAGGAAATGGGCAAAGTAAAAGAGAAAGTAGCTGCCAGGGAACGGGCTATTGCTGAAAAAAAGAATACCATATTAGGTAAGGCGCAGGAAGAAGCTGCTGCCGTCATTCGCCAGGCCAGGCGCAGTGCTGAAGAAATAATTGGCGAATTAAAAGCACAGTTTTCGGAGCACAGCGGCCGGGATAGGCAGCATGCGATTGAGAATGCTCGCCGGAAGCTGCGGTCAAGCAGTACGGAAGTTGATGGATTTATTATAGAAGGCCAAGAACAGGCAGCTGAATTGTCAGCAGAAGCAATTCAGCCGGGAATGAATGTTTATGTTGCGACAGTAAAACAAAAAGGCGAAGTGCTAGCCGTAAATGGCACAACCGTAACAGTACAACTGGGAATTTTGAAAATGACAGTAGCAGCAGCTGCCTGCCGATTACTGTCTGAATCAGGTAAACTTAAAGAACAGCCAACAACTAAACACATCAACATAACTATGGGAAATTCGGCAGCAAGACAAATTGATATTCGCGGCATGACAATTGAGGAAGCAGAAACAATACTAGATAAATACATTGACGATGCAATATTATCAGGGTTAAATGAGGTACTTATCATTCATGGTAAAGGCACAGGTGCTTTGCGTAAAGGGGTAACAAACTATCTAGAAAATCATTCGCATATTAAAGGAATTCGTATCGCCGATCTTAATGAAGGCGGCACAGGCGCTACGTTAGCTAGATTGGCTTAGTAGAGAAGTGACAGGTAAGTTGCTTTTTTGTCCAGATGGAAAGTATGACTTTCCCTGAATAGAACGACTAAGGCTTCTGCCGGCGTCCTAAAGGACTTGGCACAAGCCAAGTCGTATCTTATAAGATAAGAAAATATAAGTTTTTGAGAGTCATGGCGGTCTTATAAAACAAGGGTGTCAAATACGAAACCCGGAACAGATGGCTGTACTGTTTGCGTCCAGTAACCCTCATAACTCCCGTAACCCCTCGGCCTTTGTCGGAAAAAGCGTTCCGTAGGAGAAAAGCCGGGCGGTATTCCGTAAAAAAATCCGTACTGTCTGAGCGTAGCGAGTTTACGGATTTTAGGAATACCGCCTGGCTTTTCTCCTTTTGGAGGCTTGGGGCCTAGACCTTTTGTTACTTTTGGGGCAATGCCAAAAGTAAAAGGCCCTCACCTTGTATTCGATTGATCAAATATCTGATGTG
>JAGGAA010000161.1 GCA_017889675.1 Bacillota bacterium
AGAATAACCGAAATAATTGACAGTTATACCCCGAAGCGCGGAGGTGTGATTACATACAAGGAGGAGTTGCAGTTGATGATGCAACAGACAGACTTCACGCCTCAGAATTTGTCTAAGGCCATTTCCATTCGAAATTTGTCATTTCAGTACAAAACCCAAAAGGACGATAAGGCATTGAATGACATTAATCTTGAGGTTGAAACTGGAGAGTTCGTGATTATTATGGGACCAAGCGGTGCCGGAAAGTCCACTTTGGCTAATTGCCTTAATGGTTTGGTTCCCAATTTTATCAAAGGTACCTACAGCGGGCAGGTTGATATTTTAGGCCGTAATCCGGCGAAAGAAAAAGTCGGCTCAATGGCCAAAGATATTGGGCTGGTATTTCAGGATTTTGAATCACAGCTTTTTTCCACCAATACTAAATTGGAAATTGTGTTTGGACCAGAAAATTTTAATGTAAATAGAGAGGTAATGGATAAAATCATTGCTGCTATCGTTCAGACAGTAAACCTTTCGGGGCTGGAAGAAAGGCAACCAGCCACTTTGTCTGGTGGGGAAAAACAGCGGTTGGCCATCGGATCAGTACTAGCCATTCAGCCTCAGATTATGTGTATGGATGAACCGACAACCGATCTTGATCCATTGGGGAAATTAGGGATTTTTAAAATTGCCAGGGAACTGCATAATAGTAAGCAATTCACCGTTCTGATTATTGAACATGAGACCGAAGAGGCCTTGCAGGCTGATCGCATAATCATAATGGAGAAAGGCAGTATAGTGGCAGACGGAAAACCTGCCGAACTATTGCGTGAAGTTGACTTCTTTCATTCCTTAGGCATTATGCCATTACAGATACCACTGTATTTTAGTAAATTAGGGCTGACTAAAGAAGTTCTGCCCCTTACACCGGAAGAAGGTATGTCTGCTTTTACCGCAGGTAAGTTCAGGATTGATGAAGATAGGTATGCGGCTTTACTTGAAGTAGATATAGCTAGAGAGAAAAAATATGGCAATTGCATTTTAACAGTCAAAGAGCTTGAACATCAATACATAACAAGTAAGCTGGCGCTAAAAGGCATAGATCTGGAAATTAAAGAAGGCGAGTTTGTTGCAGTAATTGGCCATAATGGCTGTGGCAAAACAACGCTGGTAAAACATTTTAACGGTTTATTGCTGCCAAGTAGCGGGACGGTGCTGGTTAATGGTAAAGATACTTGTCGCAGCACTATTTTTGATATCGGTAAGGAAGTCGGCTATGTCTTTCAAAATCCCGATCACCAGATATTTTCCGATACGGTGTATGATGAAGTAGCATTTAGCCCGAAGCTGCGTGGTTTTACCACAGCAGAAATTGACCGTTTGGTTAAAGAGGCATTAAAAGCGGTGGATCTAGAAGGCTATGAGCAGGAAGACCCGTTCTCCCTCACAAAAGGAGAACGACAGAGAATCGCTGTTGCCTCAGTGCTATCGGCTCAACCCAAAATAATTATTTTGGATGAGCCGACAACCGGTTTGGATTTTAAGGAACAGTTTAAAATGATGCAACTGATTAAACACTTGAATGAGAGTGGTCACACGATTATCCTGGTTACTCATACCATGTGGGTAGTTGCTGAATATGCGCATAAAGTGGCTGTAATCCGGGATGGTAAGCTGACAAGGTATGGCAGGACGAGAAATGTTTTTGGCGATGAAGCAGAGTTGGTTAAATCCTATTTAAAGGTGCCTTCTATCGTCAGTTTGTCCAATCGGATTGGTAAAACGTTGCTGTCAGTAGATGAGCTGCTATCTTGCACAATAGAGGCAGGCGAATAGCAGATGGAAATGTTTTTATATTTAGATAAAAATACATATATGCATCGTTTAGATCCACGCACCAAGCTTATTGTCATGCTTGCAACTTTTGCAGTTGTGCTGATGTTTAAGGCTATTCCAATATTGCTCGGTGTTACTTTGTTGGTTATTGCCTATGGTTTATCGGGGAAAGTGCTTTCGAATCTGAAACGTATAAAAATAATTTTGATTATGATCAATCTTTTTTCAGTGGTTATTTGGTCTATTTTCGGAAAAGGTGTTACAATACTTATTGGCCCGCTTACGCAGGAAGGCTTATTGTATGGCGTAGCGACAGGCATAAAACTGGATGTAATGATTATTGCCGGGATGATATTTTTGAGTTCTACCAAGATAGAAGAAATATCAATGGGTTTGCAAAAGCTGAAAATCCCATATCGGGTAGCTTTTGCCTTTTCTACTGCCATCCGGCTGGTACCGATGATTGTTGGTACGACCTATATCATTAGTCAGGCCCAACGATCCAGAGGGTTAGATTTAGATTCTGGTAATCTGGTAACAAGAATAAAAAAGTATCTTCCGTTGTTGATACCGGTTTTTATTTCAGTTATTCGGGGAACCAATGTGTTTGCAATGGCGTTAGAATCTAAAGGCTTTGGTTATAGTAGCCAGCGGAGCAGTTATTTACAGATCGCATTTAAGCCAGTGGATTTATTTTTATTAGCGGTGATAAGTTTGCTGTTGCTAGGCAGCCTGTATCTTGAGCTAGTGGTTGGTTGGTGAGAGTGAAGAAACGGTTAGTGGCTTGTAAGGAGGAAGAAAATGAAAGAAGTATTTGGCATGTGGAAGTATACAAAAATGGTGGTTCTGGTGGCATTGAGCGCCGCCATCTTTGCCGCATTGCTTATCCCGTTCAAGGCATTGGTGTTGATCCCCGGTTTTACTGAAGTTCGTCCGGCTAATGCGTTTCCTGTTGTGCTGGGACTGTTATTCGGACCGGCTGGGGCCTGGGGTGCGGCGATTGGCAACTTGATTGGCGATTTTTTTGGTACGCTGGGAGTTGGCAGCATATTTGGCTTTACTGGTAATTTTTTCTCTGCCTATGTTCCCTACAAATTATGGAGTAAGCTGGGGCTGGTCGATGAAAAGGATGAAGATCCATTACTGCTTAACAATACAAAAAAACTCATTAATTTTGTTGTGATGGCAATAATGAGTTCTATGTCGTGTGCGTTGATTATCGCCTGGGGATGTGAGGTATTGCAGTTGGTTCCTTTTGCTGCGTTGGCAACAATTATTAGTGTAAACAACACGATACCATCCATAGTTTTAGGCATTCCGCTGATGCTGATTTTATATCCGCGTATAAAAAAGTGGGATTTATTGTGGACAGATATTGTTGAAGAAGAGTATCTTGATAAAAAATCAGCAATGGCAAAAGTAGGTGCGTTGTTGATGGTCGTTGGTATTGTCGGAGGATTTACGGTTGGTTTGATCGCTGCCCTTGGTTTGAGTGGGCAAGCTGTATTTGCAAGCGGCTTCGCTCAGGGACAGGTGGGTAATGTTGGAGTGGCGCTTCTTGCGGGTATCGGTGTGGCGCTTACTGTTATCGGTGGGTTTATGCAGAAATAATGTTTTAAAAAAGTCGTTACGCCGTTCTTTATTACTATTTATCGCAGCGGTAGCGGCGCAATGGAGGTCTTTATGGATAAACGCTTGACATTATCATCGTATGTATTAATTGGCTCCATGCTATTTGGGCTGTTTTTTGGTGCCGGGAATTTAATTTTTCCTGTACATATGGGACAAGAAGCTGGCGGCAATGTTTTTATTGCTACGCTGGGGTTTCTCATTACCGGGATTGGTCTGCCTTTTTTAGGCGTGGTGGCAATTGGCATTTCCCAAAGTGATGGGTTATTTGGCTTGTCTAGCCGGATTCATCCCCTCTATGCCTATTTTATGACCATTTTATTGTATTTAACGATTGGCCCTTTTTTTGCGTTACCGAGGACAGGGAATGTTTCTTATGAAATTGGGGTAGCTCCTTATATTGCTACCGAATATCAGTCTCTAGGCTTAGCTGTTTTTACGGTTCTGTTTTTTCTTATTGCATTTACTTTTTCGTTAAAGCCAAATAAAATTTTAATTTGGGTTGGAAAAATTTTAAATCCGCTATTTTTAGTGTTTTTAGCTTTTTTGGTTATTATAAGTTTTTTAAGCCCAATGGGGATTATTGCAAGTGCAGGGATTCATGGTGCTTATGCTACAGAACCGTTTTTTAAAGGCTTCACCGAAGGCTATAATACGATGGATGCATTAGCTTCGCTGGCTTTTGGTATTATCGTTGTTCAGACAATTAAGGATTTAGGGGTGCAAACTCCGCGGAATATTGCCATCGGTACGGTGAAAGCAGGTATCGTAAGTGTTCTTTTGATGGGGATTATTTACAGCTGCTTGGCTTATATCGGGGCAACTAGTGTTGCTCAATATGAGCTATCTGCAAATGGCGGGATTGCCTTAGCGCAAATTGCAAATTATTATTTTGGTTCAGCAGGCAGCCTTTTATTGGCAATTATCGTAACACTTGCCTGTTTAAAAACAGCGATTGGTTTAATCACTGCTTGCTCAGAAACATTTCGCAAATTATTCCCCAATTCACTTAGCTATAGAGCGTATGTGGCTGTATTTACGATCATGTCGTGCGTGATTGCCAATGTTGGGCTGACACAGATTATTTCTTTATCGATCCCCGTATTAATGTTTCTATATCCATTAGCAATAACCTTGATCATCTTGGCATTCTTGTCGCCACTGTTTAAGCGTCGTCAGATTGTATATGTATTAACAACGATGTGTACATTGTTTGCCAGTGTGGGCGATGCTCTTAATGCACTGCCAGAACTTATTAAGAATGAGTCCTTCATTCAAAACTTATTGGCATTGTATCATGTTTTTTTACCACTGTTTGCTATTGGAATGGGTTGGGTACTACCGATGCTTGTTGGGCTATCTTTGGGCTGGCTGATTGTGGTCTTTCAAAAAAATCCAG
>JAGGAA010000162.1 GCA_017889675.1 Bacillota bacterium
TGGTTTTGGAGAAAAAGAAGTCGCACTCACTCTGCCAGAAGAGCAAATTCTTCACATTATTGAAGGTAAGGCCGTCAAAGCCATTACCGATGTACCTGCAGCCATAAAAACAGCATTACGTAATCCAATTGACTCACCGCCGCTGCAAGAAGTTGTCAAGGCCGGTGACAAGGTTGCGATCATTGCCAGCGATATTACCCGTAAGTGGATCTCGTATCCTGCATTTTTGCCAACACTCTTAAACGAACTGAACGGTGCCGGCATCCCGGACAACGACATTACCCTCGTTGTCAGCCTTGGTTCCCACCGCAAACATACCGACCAGGAAAATATCGCAGTCTATGGCCAGGAAGCAGTACGCCGTGTTCAACTTGTCCAAAGCTATGCTCCTAATACTACCGACTTTGTCTATATGGGCAAAACTTCGCGTGGTGTAGAAACCTATCTCAACCAGCATGTTGTTGCTGCCGACAAGGTCATCATGACCGGTGGCATTGTCTACCACTCCATGGCAGGGTTCGCCGGTGGCCGTAAAGCTATTATGCCAGGTGTTGCCGGTTATTCCACCATTCAGGGCAATCATAGCTTTTGCCTGCATGAGGTTGTTGGCCAGGGTATTAACCCCAACTGCATGGCTGGGAAGCTTGATGGCAATAACATGCATGCAGACATGATGGAAATGGCAGCTATGCTTAAACAAGTCTTTCTTGTCAATGCTGTCTTTACACCGGAAGGACAATTTGCCCGATTTGTCGCCGGCCATTGGCACACTGCCTGGTTGGAAGGCTGCCAAACGGTAAAAGATATTTTCGGGGTACCCATTACCGCCAAGGCCGATTTGGTAATTGCCTCCGCTGGTGGCTTCCCCAAAGACATTAATCTTTATCAGGCTACCAAGACCACGGAAAATGCCTTTATGGCCGTGAAGGACGATGGTGTTATCATTACTTTGATGGAGTGTCGTGATATTATGGAACCGCCTGATTTTAGCGGCTGGTTTAACTACGAGTCACTCTATGACCGTGAAATCGCTCTACGTAAAGCCTTTACTGTTCCTGGCTTTATTGCTCTCAAAACCGGTCTCGCAGCTAAAAAAGTGCCACACATTATTGTCACACTCCCACAAAATAAAGAGTTCATCGAGAACGCCGGTTTAATTGCCGCCACCACCCTGGAAGAAGCCCTGGCGATTGCCGAGCAAATACTTGGTCGCAAAGACTATACCATCACCCTTATGCCGCACGGTGCTAACACTGTACCGCTGCTGCCGGAATAGTCTATTTCCAAAATGGAAACAGCCAAAACCCAACATGACTATGGGTTCTGGCTGTTTCTATTTTTTTGAATATATAGCTTCAATTATCGATGACCACAGCCCACATACGAAATGGGCCATGCACCCCTATTGATAGATCCATCTCAATGTCAGAGGTGCGACTGGGCCCTGTGAGTTGATCTTACTCTATCCTCATGCTAATATCTGCAGCTTTAGCAGAGTGTGTTAGTGCACCAGACGAAATTATATCGACTCCTCTTGATGCCAATGCAGCAATCTTTTCCCTTGTAATATTACCGGATACTTCTACCAATGCCTGACGATTAATTACTTGTACAGCCTCTTCTATCATGGATAGTGACATATTATCAAGCATAATAATATCGACATCTGCTTTCAACGCATCATATACTTGATTCATTTCTTCCACTTCAACCTCAATTTTTATATAAGGAGATATATGGTTACGTATCTTCTGTATTGCTGGTAAGATACCACCCGCAGCCTTAATATGATTATCCTTGATTAAAACCATTGAGTCTAAACCGTAACGATGATTTTTTCCTCCCCCTACCTTTATGGCATATTTCTCAAGCATCCGCAGACCTGGTGTGGTTTTTCGGGTATCAGCAATTATGGTGTCATGCTCTCCACAGGCTTCTACATAGAGACTGGTTTCGGTAGCTATACCGATTAAGCGTTGTAAAAAATTCAGGGCCACCCGTTCACCAGTCAATAATGATCGAGTTGGCCCTTGTAAGTGAGCAAACTTTTGCCCTGTTATAACCCTGTCTCCGTCGATATTACGAAAAGTTACTTTCACATTCTCGTCTATTAAGGAAAATACCCGTCTAAAAACCTCTAATCCAGCTAAAATTAAATCTTGTTTCGCAATAAGATACCCTTTAGACTCATGGTCTTCTGTAAAAATTGCTTCGCTTGTAATATCTCCAAATCCTACATCTTCCAATAAAGCTTGGCGTAATAATTTATCCAATGCCAACTTGTTCATTCCATGACAACCTCCCTTCCCCATTGCTGCATCATGTGCTTGCTAAAATCTGCATCATTTTTTTCTGGAAAGTCTTTGCGGTAGTGGGTTCCTCTACTTTCCGTCCTGAGTAACGCCGCTTTCAACAGTAGTCGTGCCAGTTGATATGCATTACTAGTACGATAATTACAACTATTTGCCGCACTAACCTGAGGTTTTTGTTCAACATCACTTAGCCACTTAAGCATAGCTTCTAGCTCTGCTCCCAGTCGTTCTACATCTGCAGCACAATCCAATTTTTTTCTCAATACATTTATATCTACGCAACTCCCTATTTCTTCTGTAATACCTGCAGACAACGTAGAGGGTTCTTTTGTTGCACTAAATGCTCCGTTAATATATGTCGCAACTCTACGTCCGAATACAATGCCTTCAAGCAAAGAATTGCTTGCCAATCGATTAGCTCCATGGACCCCTGTTGCCGCAGCTTCACCGCACGCATATAAAGAGGATATATTGGTCCTACCCCAAAGGTCAGTCTTAATTCCACCAATAGTATAGTGAGCGGCTGGGGCAATGGGAATTACGTCTTGCTCCATAAAGTAGTTATTTTGAGCTAGTTCAGCATACACTTGGCGAAATCTATCTACTAAATATTCTTTACCAAGATGCCGAGCATCGAGATAAATCTGTCCACCAGGTTGTTGGTGAGCTTCACGCAAGATTGCTCTTGATACTTCGTCGCGCGGGGCAAGTTCTCCACTTGGGTGGTAATTAAACATAAATCTTTCTCCCGCCGAATTACGTAAAAGCGCTCCCTCCCCCCGAAGCGCTTCAGTTAATAAAAAAAACTTTCCCGAAAACGTATTAAAAACTGTCGGGTGAAATTGAACAAATTCCATATCAGCAATAATAGCTCCAGCACGGTAAGCTGCGGCGATACCATCACCACTAGCCGAAACTGCATTAGTTGATCGACTAAACAGACCACTGTAGCCACCTGTGGCTACTACAACTGCTTCAGATTGAAGATGAACAAGCTTGCCACTATGCTCCATAATGCAGCCGCCACATCTGTCTTGTGTCGTTAATATGTCAACCAAAAAAGAATTGCCAATCGGCTCTACATTGTTTCTCCTATTGACTTTACAAGCCAATGTTTCAGCAATATACTTTCCTGTATAATCGTAATAATGCACCACTCGCTTGCATGAGTGCCCTGCTTCCCGGGTTAAATCCAATCCGTTTTGGTTATGACAAAAGTCTGCTCCTAGCGCCTGCAAAAACTCCAATGCCTTAGGGCCCTCACCAGCCAATACTCTCACGGCTTCTTCACGACACAACCCTTGTCCTACCCTTAATGTGTCTGCGATATGATCCTTTACGCTATCGTCAGGGCCTACCGCTACAGCCATGCCGCCCTGCGCTTTGTATGTGCTGCTTTCCGTAAGCTGGTCTTTACTTATAATAGCGACTCTAAGCTTAGATTCTAAAGATAAAGCCACTGTCATTCCGGCAATACCTGCCCCAACAACAATGACATCATAGTTTTTTCTTTCTAACTTTTCAAGTTCTTTCCATGAAGGAGTGATATATCCTCGTTCTGCCATCTAACTAACTCCCAGCATTCGAGTAATAGCATGTTTTGCTTTCTCAGCAACTGCCTCGTCCACATGAATCTGGTACTGATTGTTTAATAATGCGTCATAAATACTCTGTTGTTTCGTTTTCTTCATATTTGGGCATACCAAGCCAGAGTGTAATAAAAATATTTGCTTTTCCGGTCGAGATGTTCTTAATTTGCACAATACGCCGACTTCTGTACCAATAATTATGACGTTTGCATCGGAAGATTCCACATAACGAATAATTTCCGATGTACTTCCTACAAAATCAGCTAATTTTACAACTCCCGGCACACACTCAGGATGAACCACAATTTTCGCTTCAGGATAGTTTTCCCTCACCTGTTGGATATCGCTTGGCTTCACTTTCGCATGAATGTTGCAACACCCTTTCCATAAAATCAGCTCTTTGTCAGGTAGTTGTTTAGCAATATAATCTCCTAAGTTTTCATCAGGAACAAATATCACCTTACGACCAGGTAGCGAAGATACAACCTTAATTGCGTTCGACGATGTACAACATATGTCACTTTCAGCCTTTACTTCTGCAGATGAATTAATGTAACAGACCACCGGAGCACCGGGATGGCGTTGCTTAAGCATTCTCACATCCCCACCTGTTATAGTATCAGCCAATGGACACCCCGCATCAAGCTCAGGTAATAACACGATTTTATCTGGAGAAAGTATCTTCGCTGTCTCCGCCATAAAACGAACACCGCCAAAAACAATTATATCGCAATCTACGCTTGCCGCAACTTTACTCAAATAAAATGAATCACCTACATAATCAGCAACCTCTTGTACTTCATCAAGTTGATAGTTATGCGCAAAAATAAGAGCATTACGTTCCCGTTTTAGCTGTTCTATTTCCCGTTTTAGTTCAGCCATATCCTCCCTCCTATCTATCTATCTATCATTTATAAAGTTCAACCGGAAAGTTACTGCCAAGATACTCCAGCGCTATCTTCCCCAATGTTAGGTTAATGCCACACTTAACACAAACAAGGTTTACTGTTTGTTGACCTGCATGGTTGCTCATCTGACTCCCCCGCTATTCGGTAATTTTTATTCTATGACTATAGGCATTATGAACGACAAATCCGTCATCTTGTGGGGAATACTCTACCCAATAAGTTACGGCAACCGGCTGATAATAGGCAATAAACTGGTCTTTCTCCAGGTCTTTCAGTTTGTTGCCCGTACTTTCCGCATGAGCAATCACTTTTTTGACATCATCAACCAGAATTGTCCTGTCGTCCATAACCTGTCTAACACTTGGAGGGATAATTACTTTGACATCAGACTGCGGTTCCTCTACTGTTTCACCCCAAACTTCCCGCAATAGCGAAGTTTTTACACGAGCCCGATTTTCTTGTCGTTGTGAATAGCCAGGTACTTCTTGTTCTGCCAAATTATCTTGGTCATTGCTAAAAACCATGTCCACAAGATGATAAACACGTTTTCCCTGACTGGCAAAGTTATCACGGCACATGGCGCAATAGGTAACATAGTCAGCTTCACTTTCCTTGATGCGTTTGTTTATTACTTTATGCGCAACTTCTTTATTGACGTAAATCATCAGGCCGCCATAACCACAACATGTGGTATTATCGCGGTTATGAGGCAATTCTTCTATATTGTGGCCCAGCTTGCCCAGAATATTTCGTACGCTAGTTTGCAACTGGTCTTCATGCCTTGTCGTACAACTATCATGGATAGCCAGCTTTTTAGGCTCCATTCCTGATTCTTCACTGAATGGCAATCCAATTCTATCAAAAAGTGTCCATATCATTTCAACAGACATATCAGGCAAATTGCGTTTAAACATACTAAAACAACTTGGACAAGCTGTAATTACCCTGGGACTGCCTAATGATCGCCAATCTTGCTCGATTTTTTGCACTGTTTCTTTATACAAATCTTCTTGTCCGGCCCAGTTGGCCGGTGCTCCACAACAGCCAAGCATGAGTCCAACGCCACCGTCTATTCTTTCACACAAAAAATTATAAATTTTCTTTATGACATGTGGCGAGGATGCGGCGAGCTGGCAACTGGGGTAAAACACCATTTTACTGGCTGTAAACCCAGGCTGATGCCTATTAAGTACGAAACGGTCGCTATTGCTAAACTGCATATCCCTTAAGGCAAATTCATGTGCCGATGGTGGCATTTTCCCCTTAGCGACCATCATTTGCCGCGCTTCTTGGCATATTTCCCCCATATTTAAATTACCCGGACACACGTGCTCGCAAAGCCCACATAAACTGCAGGAATTAATCATCTTATTTGCATGATGAATTCCCATGACAATTGACAAATTGTTGTATACTTCACGTGCATATTTCTTGGGGTAGCCACGATAATGGGCAAGATATTCGCATGCTTTCACACACTCCTTACACTCGCATGACAGACAACGGTTGGCCTCCTGAGCAGCCTCCTCTTCGTTGTAACCACTGGCAGGTTCGGCTGCAGTCACTATGGGCTGGGGTTTTACTCCGGCAATATTAGTATAAAGTGATGTCTTATATGAGCCCTCTTTCCCCCTGTTGGCAGTAAGTGATACACCCTGCAAAAACCTGTCAATCGAAATTGTGGCAATTTTGCCGTCAGATATTGATAAAGCCGGTGATCTATTTTCACAGCCTAAGCGAATACTGCCGCCGGCAAAAACCTTTGTCTGACTAGTAGCCAGAGTTACCGGATCAATTACCAGATTCCCACTAGCATCTTGTTCTAGCCCCAAGTCCAAAGAGTTTAGTTCTTTGCAGCCCACCCCCAGAAAAACTGCATCAAAATTCTCGCATAGACTGGCAAAAGACATGATTGACCCACCACGATTACCAATCGCCGTATTATAATTGATCTCTACGGGGAATTTCTCAAAAATTGCAAAATCCTTATGTATCAACTCCCGTGGCAGCCGACTTTCCGGGATATTCCAGATGCTCCCTCCCAGGCGACCTGTCGCTTCAAATATAACGATCCTGTATCCTTTGCGGGTAAGTTCCAGCGCTGCAGTTAAACCACTCAACCCCGCTCCCACTACAGCTACCTTTTGATTTTTCAGAGGTGGCCTTACTAGTTTCGGGGCATTTTGGCATTTGTCAGCACAGATTTTTTCCAAGGCGTTGATCGAGATAGGTTCATCAATCTCATTGCGTTTACAACCCGTTCGGCAGTGTTGATCGCAAATACGGCTGATAATTCCCGGAAAGGGTACCATCTTGTGAAATAATTCATAGCCTTTGTCGTAATCGCCCTTACGAATGGCGTCGATCATACCACGGACATCAACGTGCACTGGACACCCTGCGGTACAGCCAGGCGGATTGTCTTGAACGCATTTTGCTTCCCGTTTGCGCAATAATTGTTGATCCATACTATCTCTCGTTCCTTTACTTTAGTATGTAGTTAAGGTTGCCCCATATAATGAAGCCTAAAACGAACAGAGATTCAATCCGTTCGTTTTAGGCCATTCATTTAAAGCATACACATAATATTAAGTTGTCCATTTAACTATCGTCTTTGTAGCGGAAGAGCCTATTTGGGCATAGCAGCTTTAATTTTCTCCGGTAATGCAGGTACAGCGTAAACTCTTGCACCACATGCATTATAAACGGCATTAAGAATCGCAGGGTGCGGAGCAGTCAACGGACCTTCGCCTACACCAGCAGCACCATACGGTCCATGTTCACGTGGCGTGATGTTGTAGATAATTTCCATGTCGTCGGGAATATCATAAATAAACGGCATACCGCAACCAACCAGACTTGTATGTTTCTTAAGATCTTCGAAGTCCTCAGTAAGGGCAAGTCCAATACCTTGCGCCAATCCACCATAGATTTGACCGTCAGTAGTTGCCTTGTTAGTAAGAGTGCCGATATCCTCAACAGTAACAAATCTCACCACTTTAGCCTTACCGGTCTTAATATCGACTTCGACCTCAGGCATAAAGAGCGCGTACATGTAAATGCAGAACGGATTACCTTGACCAGTTTCCGAATTGCAGTCGGTACACATGGAAGCAGCCCATTTGCCTTCATAATGAACCGGAATGTTTTCGGCAACCATTTCATTATAGTTCCGGTAGGTGCCGTCAGCTTTACGCATGGCGTTCACCAGCATTTCACAGCCAACCCGGATGGCATTACCGGTCATTACGTTTTGGCGGCTGCCGCCAGACGGACCGCTGGCCGGAGTAAAGGCAGTGTCATTCATGACAAGTTTGATTTGTTCAGGGGTGATGCCCATCTGGCGAAGAGTTTCATGAGCATGGGTCAAAGCAGCAAGATCTGCACCTTGACCATGGTCTTGCCAAGAGTTGCCAACAGTTACTGAGCCGTCTTTATTCAGTTCAACCCAAGCTACCGACCCGTCCGGGCCGTCAAGACCGCAGCCATAAATTCCCAGGGAGAGTCCTACCCCGCGTTTTTTCTCAGGAGTGGAGAGATTTTTGCACCGTTTTTTCGCTTCTTCCCACAACGGACGGAGAGTGTTGAACATATTTTCAAAGCAGAATACTTCCGGTTCCTGACCTGTCGGAGTAGTAGCGCCGGGTCGGTAAATATTCTTAAAGCGCAATTCCAGTGGGTCCATGCCGAGCTTCTCAGCCAATTCATCCATAGCGATTTCCGAAGCCAGGAAAGCTTGCGGCGAACCATAAGCCCGGAAAGCGGAACCCCATGCATGATTCGTGCAAACAGTGCGGCCTTTACCACGAATATTCGCAATGTCATAACCGGCACCGGTGAACTGGGCCTGACGCACAGTCAGCAAATCGCCGAATTCGCTGTATGGACCATGATCGATGGACCAGTCAGTTTCCATCGCCAGCAGCTTACCGGATTTGTCGGCGGCAAGCCTGCATTTGACAAAACCAGGTGAACGTTTCCCAGTATAGGTAATGTTCTGGAACATATTAAACACAAGCGAAACAGGTTTACCATCGCAAGCCAGACAGGCGACACCCAGCAGCGCCTCATTGGTCGGGCTGAACTTGTATGCTGGGGAAGGTAATAAGGCCGGTTATGCGGTTTTTACCTTTGACGTCTTTATGTGTGACAACTTTATAAACACCAGGCATTTTTTCAGCTTCGGAAGTATCAATACCTTTAATATTGGCATGTGAAACTTCAGCTTGCACTAACGCCAGCCGTAGCGTTCCTATAGGCATTTGCAGGGCAACATCGGCGCCGAAATCCCAGGTGCCGGTAACCTTGGCCAAAGCCGAAGGACGATGATAATTGGTTGCATAAATCTTGTTTCCTGCAGGCGTATACAGTAATTCTTCTTTACGCATTTCACCGCGAACAACCTTGGCTGCTGCCATTACAGCATCAACTATTGGCTTGTAACCTGTGCATCGGCAGGCATTGCGATTTTTCTGGAACCAGTCGCGGACATCAGCTCTGGTAGGATTGGGGTTAGTATCAAGCAGAACCTTGGCTGACATGATGAAGCCAGGACTACAGAAACCACACTGCGCACAACCGTAAGCCATCCAGGCAACTTGCAGCGGATGAAGATTATTAGCGGT
>JAGGAA010000373.1 GCA_017889675.1 Bacillota bacterium
CGCTCTATCCAGAGGTCTTGACAAAGTATATTGGATTGGTGATGCAGCAAGCGAACAGGCAGATGCTTTTGTGACTGCTAATGTATTAACTGCCGCTATAAAGAAATTGGGACAGTATGATTTGATTTTGTGCGGTGAAGGCAGCTCTGATTCCTATAACCAGCAAACAGCTCCGCGTTTGGCAGCTTTATTGGGCATTCCGGCAATTACCTTTGTACAAAAGCTTACTATGGCTGACGGTCAAGTAGTTGCTACTCGAAAATTAGGTGATTGTATCGAAGAAATAACTGTGGTAGGTCCTGCGGTTATTAGTGTCTTACCGGAGATCAACAAACCTCGCATACCTGGTTTAAAACAGGTTATGGCTGCCTCAAAAAAGCCATCAGAGGAAGTAAAAATAAGCGATCTCGGTATTGCGGCCGAAGAATTGTCCCCCAAAGTGCGCAGTCTAGCACTCAAAGGGTATGTCATGGATCGGAAAAAAGTTATTTTCAAAGAAGCCAATCAGGCCGATAATGTTGCTAAGCTAGTTGCCAGCCTTGCCCAAGAGGGCCTGTGCTAGAGGAAAGGGGAATTTTTAATCATGCCAGGAATTTGGATTTACTCAGAAGATAGCGTTGTTGTCAGACAACTGTTGACGGCAGGTCAGGAACTTAAGAAAACCATGCAACAACCTGTCAATATAATTACACTTAATGCTGAAGATGTGCAAAGCCTAGCTGCCACCGGAGCAGATAAAGTTTTCCTGCTGAAAGGAAATAATCCTTGGCCTGAAAGCTATGCTGGAGCTATTGCTGATCTTTTAGACAAAGAGCAAGCAAGCGTTATGCTGGTAGGCGCTACTATACGTGGCAAAGATATTGCTGCCAAAGTAGCGGCAAACCTAAAAGCCGGTCTTGTTACTGATGCGTTAAGCGTTCAATACGCTAATGATGCTATTGAAACTACGCGGCTGATGTATGGCGGTTTAGCCGTGCATGCTGAGGCTGCCGCACTGCCAGCCCTAGTAACTATACCGCCCCGGACTTTTATCGAAGCCCCTGATATTGGTGGACAGAGTGAAATTACTACTGTCGAAGTTGCGAATGAAGATTCAAGGGTTACTATTAGCAACGTGTGCCCCATTGTTCGCGAGGGTGCTGATATTGCAACTGCTAACCGGGTAGTCTGCGTTGGCCGTGGATTAGCTATCCGAGGATTATCACTGGCTGCCTAATGAGCGCTATATCGGCATTTCCGGCCAGAAAGTGAAGCCGGAACTCTATATCGGTATGGGAATTTCCGGTCAGGTACAGCATATTGTTGGCATTAGAGATTCCAAAATCATTGTTGCTATTGATAGCAATGAAAAGGCTCCGATTTTTGAAGCAGTTGATTATGGCATTGTTGGCGATTTATATGAAGTTGTACCTTTGTTGACGGCTGCACTACAAAAAAAATAACCGGCAAGAGTTGTTGTAAAGTGGAGGAGTTATTATGTCAGATGATGAAAAATTTGATGCCATAATTATTGGTGCCGGTCCGGCCGGCACCGCCTGCGCCTATGTACTGGCTAAGAATGGTAAAAGTGTTTTGCTGGTAGAGCGGGGCACAAGTGCAGGCAGTAAAAATGTTACCGGAGAAAAGTGATTAAAGAGCAGATTATGATGCTCGGAGCCAATGGTGCAATGACAATAGACTATGTCGACTACGATTTTGGGGAAGATGTTCCCCAGTCGTACTCAGTGCTGCGTGCTCCATTCGATGAGTGGTTTGCTGGCCAGGCAGAAGCTCAGGGCGCTATGCTGGCTCCTGGTATACTGGTCGATGAACTGATTGAAGCTGATGGAAAAATCGTCGGCATCAAGGCCGGCGACGACGAAATCTATGCAACAGTTGTTATAGCTGCTGACGGGGTAAACTCCTTTATTGCTCAGAAGGCCGGTTTACGGAATGATATTGACGCACATAGCGTCGGGGTAGGTGCAAAAGAAGTTATTGAACTGCCTGAGCAAGTCATCGAAGACCGTTTCAACCTAAACGGCAACGAAGGGGCAGCTCGAGTACTGGTTGGCTGTGGCGGTGGTGTGCTCGGCGGCGGCTTTCTGTACACCAACAAGAGCAGTATTTCACTGGGCGTAGTATTAAATCCTGATGACCTTGCTTGTCATGGTAAATCAATTCATGAAATTATGCAGGATCTAAAAATGCACCCGGCAATTTATCCACTGGTCAAGGATGGTATAACGGTTGAATATGGTGCTCATCTTGTGCCGGAAGTCGGATATCACGCTGTACCTAAAACCTTATACAGAGATGGACTGATCGTCGTGGGTGACGCAGCTGGTATGGTGGTTAATACAGGTATATCAGACCTTGACTTAACGCCAACCATGAAACTGTACGCCAATTTCCATGAACTCATGAGTAACAGGCGGATGGTATCAGTGTATCCCAATATGGCTAATGAAATGATGAAGGTACTGTTTGCTGTTGATGGCAAACTGCCTGAACGCATGGATAAGGCTATGTTAAAGGTGTTAAAAAAGCATGTCACCTTTGGGCAAATGCTTGCCGACGGTTGGAGGGGGTTTAAAGCCATATGACAGTAAAAAAACTTTCACCGGAGGAGCTTCTGGTTGTTTGCAAAAACAAAGGTATAATCAAATGGACCTATCCCAGGGGAACATTTGGAGTGGCTTTTCGCTACGGTTAAAGCCGAATAAGAGATAAGAATTTATTGCGAAAGATTTTCTTAGATAATTTAGTTCTTCAAAATCATGCAGTTTTTAAACTATCTTTTATGAGACGAAAGAAAAGAGGATAACCGTGAGGGGAATTGGACATTGGGTGGTAAAGAGAGCTCAATTAAGTAATAGCAAAGAAGCTCTAGTTTTTAATAATCACTGCATCACCTATGGTCAATTAAATAATCGTATTAATCGTTTGGCGAATGGGTTGACGCAGCTTGGAGTCCAAAAGGGAACCAGGGTTGCAGTATTTCTAATGAATGGCAACGAGATTTTAGAAGCAATGTTTGCTTGCGCCAAGATTGGTGCTATATTTGTTCCCATAAATTTTCGTTTGAGTATAGAAGAAGTTGAATATATACTGAATGATTCTGGCGCTACGATATTTATTTATCAAAGCGATTATGCGCAGTTAGCTTCCGAGATGTATATCAATAAAAGAGTTCCAATTTTATGTTGGATTAGTGTTGGAAATCCTATAGTGAAAGGTGATATCCAATACGAGAATTTTTTGATGATGCATACCGACATAGAACCTGAGGTTGACGTAGATGGGGAAGAAGTACACATGATCATGTACACATCAGGAACTACCGGTCGCCCTAAAGGAGCAATGCTTACTCATGCGAATACATTTTGGAACATTATTCAAATTTTAATCGCGCAGCCAGTTTTGGAGACAGATACTACCCTGACTGTAGCTCCCCTGTTTCATAGCGGAGCAATGACCATTTTGACGTTATCGTTATTATATAAAGGCGGTACAGTGGTTATATATAATCGGTTTGATCCAGTCCAAGTGTTGCAGACAATTGTTCAAAAAAAAATCACCTGCATGTTTATGGTGCCATCCATGTGGCTGGCGGTAACGCAGACAACTTATTTTGACAAATGCAATTTTGAGTTATTGCGCTTTGGCATTTCTGCCGGAGCTCCTTGTCCGCTAACGGTGATTAAATTGCTGCTAAAAAAAGGGGTGCCAATAATCCAGGCATTTGGATTGTCTGAAGTGGCACCAGTAGCCATTTTAAGTCTGCAAGATGCTGGTCGTAAAATTGGTTCTGTAGGTAAACCGGCTTTCTATGTTGATGTCCGGATAGTAAATGAAAGCGGTCAGGAAGCTTGTGTTGGCGAAGTTGGCGAGCTAATGGTTAAGGCACCAAATGTAATGATAGGATATTGGAAAAAAACACAGGAAACGCAGGAGACCTTCCAAGAAGGTTGGTTTTTGACCGGAGATTGTGCTCGGAGAGATAAGGAAGGGTATATCTATATTG
>JAGGAA010000163.1 GCA_017889675.1 Bacillota bacterium
ACTGGCGGCGGTGTAACTAACTGGAGTTTGCTGCGTCGTTTTATCAGTTTAGGCGGCAGTTTGTACTCTCGCACTATTCTCAGTCTACCATTTCATGACCTTACTGGTGGTTTTAAGTGCTTTCGCCGCAAGGTTCTGGAAACAATTAACCTTGACGATGTTAAGTCAAACGGATATTCTTTTCAAATAGAGATGACATATCGAGCCTTCTTACTAGGCTTTACAATTAAAGAAGTTCCCATTGTATTTGAAGAGCGGGCCGAAGGTCAATCTAAGATGTCTTCATCCATTTTTCGGGAAGCGATATGGATGGTGCTTAAGCTCAGGGCGGCACAAGATAGTATGAAAGCTGCCAGGATCAAACCGAATAAGCCATAAAGGAGATTTCTATGCCAATTATGCTCTCACCGTTTAGTGCGGTATGGCTGATTATTATCGTTGGTTCGCTGGTGCGTTTGGCGTTAGGTGCGACCATTGGCCTGGGGGTTGACGAGACCTATGTCACAGCTGTTGCCAGGCAGTTAAGCCTAAGCTATTTTGATCATCCGCCGCTGCATTTGTGGATAATCTGGTTGACAACGCATGTGACTGGCAGTGAGAATACGGCGGTTTTGCGTTTGCCGTTTATTTCATTGTTTGCTGGAACGACTTGGCTTTCGTACCGGCTTACTGCCAAACTATTTAGTGAATGGGCTGGTGTGTGGGCTGCACTGTTACTTAATGTTTCAGCAGTGTTTGGCCTGACTGGCGGTGGTTGGCTATTGCCAGATGGCCCGCTAATGTTTTGCATGATAGTTGTAGTTTATGTACTCAGTCAGTTGTTCTTTCCACCAGGCCGCGGTCAATCACTACTGCTGTGGTTGGTGGCCGGGGTGTTTTTAGGGCTGGGGCTTTTGAGTAAATATCATGCGGCGTTGTTAGTATTAGGTTTGTTTATTTATTTAATCACCAGCCGGGATCGCCGCTGGGTCCTGGCAACACCAGGGCCATATCTGGCTGTTGGTATTGCTTTTGTCATTTTTTCGCCTGTGTTAATTTGGAATGCTCAGCATGACTGGGTTTCTTTTGTGTTTCAAGGTAGCCGTGGCGCAGTTAGCGGGTTTTACCCAGGGAAGATGCTTGCCAATATTGCTGGACAGGCAGTGTGGGTTTTGCCGTGGATTTGGGTACCGCTTATCTGGCAGTTTATTAAAGGAATTAGCCGTGGTCCTGCCAGGTCCCGGTTTAATGGGTTGCAGGACAAACGCTGGTTTTTGTGTTGCCTGGCTTCAGGCCCGATCGTATTATTTACTATTGCAACTTTATGGGGGGCACAGGGACTTTTCCATTGGCAGGCACCAGGATATTTATTGGTTTTTCCGCTCCTGGGGCAAGCTGTCGTCGGATGGCTCCCATTTGGTCGCCGCTCAGTACGTAGTTGGCTGACTTTTTCTGTTACTGTTTTCATTATCATTGCGATTGTTTTGGGAAGTCATACGGCTACTGGTTGGATGAAGACGGCAAAGCCGGACTGGTTTGCTAAGAGTGATCCTTCCTGGGAGGCGCTTAATTGGGCAAGCCTGCCGGGAAGTTTGGCAGAACGTGACTTTTTGGACAGCTCACTTAAGGTAGAATTTCTTATCGCAAGACACTGGATTGATGCTGGTAAGATTGATTATGCTATGGGTGGTAAGCTGCCGCTGTTATGTCTGACAGATGAACCGCACCACTTTGCCTTTATGCATAACCCTGCTGAATTTCAAGGGATGAATGCGCTAATTATTGGTCAGCGAAATATGGCTGATGTCCCAAAGGAGTTGGCTCCGTATTTTGAGACGATAGAGTTTAAGGGCAATGTCCCCATTTACCGTCAGGGCCAGCCTCAATTTGATGTAGCAGTTTATTATGGACGAAATTTTAAAGGACAGTATCCTTTACCATATGGCTTTAGCGGCAAACCCAATTAATGGAGGTACTTATCATGAAAGGGAATGATATGGTTTTCGGCCGCAACAGCATTTTGTTTCAAAACATGAAGTTTGCGGTCTTTGTTGGCATGGTTATGATTTTGATTGCGCTCACAGTCAGCCAAAGCGGTATGAATGAGATTTTAATTACAGCCAGCCTGTTTAGCGGTATTGGTAATGATGCATTTTTGGTTATTAGTAATGTGATTTTGTTTTGGGTGGCCTATAAAAAGCGGTGTAAGAGCCTTTTTTATATGGTGCTCAAAGTAGATGCTGCGGTATGGACAATTGTTCATTTGCTCAAAATTATTGAGTTTGGTGATTGGGCTTTACGCCCTAATGGTATTCCAGGTGGGTTTCCTAGTGGACATACTACCCATGCTTTTGCGATGGCATTTATGTTAGCTGTGTTTTATCCGCGCATGTCTTGGCTGTGGTATGGCAGCGCAGTAGTTATTTCCTGGTCGCGGATCGAAACAAGTGCCCATACGGGGTTGCAGGTGACAGCAGGCGTTGTTTTTGGTATTGGTTTGGCTTGGTTTGCGGTAAATAATTGGCTTAAGCAGCACGATTCATTTGTCTTAGCAGAAAGGAAAATGCCGTGAGAATACTAGATAAGTACATTATTACTGAGTTAATGTGGCCGTTTATCTTTGGTGTTTGCGCATTTTCTAGTATGTTTATCGGTGGCGGTACGATGTATCGAATTGCGCAGTATATCAGTAAATTTGGTGCATCAACTATTGTTGTTGCTAAGTTGTTTATCTATAGCTTGCCTGGGGTTGTTGTGCTGACATTTCCCATGTCCATGTTGTTGGCAACCTTACTATGTTATGGCAGGCTGTCTTCTTCATCTGAACTTATCGCTATGAGGGCGGCAGGAGTAAGCTTTTATCGCCTGACGGCGCCTGTGTTAATTACCGCGTTCTTTATCAGCACTTTTGCGGTTGTCTTTAATGAAACGGTGGTGCCTGCGGCTACAGAGGCCTACAATAACACTGTCAATACTGAGATTAAAGGCAATACCCGGCCCAAAAGTCAGGAGCATTTGGTGATATTGGAAAAATCCAAGGATGGTATTGGTCGGCTGACATATGCTCGCCGCTATGATGAGACTAGTGCGGTTATGCAGCAAGTAACTGTTCAGGAATTTGAAAATAACCGTCCGGTGCGTATTGAAACTGCAGATACAGCCGTTCGCTATGATCAGGGCATGACTCTGGAAAATGGTACTATCCAAGATATAATATCATTAGACAGTATTAGGACCATGTTTTTTCAGCAGCAATATCTTCCTGCTGAAAGTAAAACGGCTACGGTTGCTGAGCAAAAACGCAGTGATGAAATGACAATCCGCGAATTAAAGCGCGCTGCCGCTGTGTTGGCTGATGGTGAGCGCAAAAAAAATATTTATTTGGTAGAATTGCATAAACGGGCTGCTATTCCGGCTGCTTGTGTATTTTTTGCCCTCATTGGCGCACCACTGGCGTTAAGCTCGCCGCGGGCCAGTTCGGCAAGTGGGCTGGGTTATAGTATTATTATTATTTTTCTGTATTATATTGTTATGACTATTGGTACAGCTATGGGGCAAAATGGTGTTTTGCCGGCGATGTTTGCTGCCTGGCTACCTAATATTGCGACACTTGTGCCAGGCTTATATCTATTGCGTCGCGCTGCGATGTAGTGCGAGTTATGAGCTGGAGATTATAATAGCAGAGTATTGAACAGGGTGGGAGTGCCACGCTATGCTCGCAGGGACCAAGAAGGGGGCGACGTTTCCCCTCATGTCAGCTGTGCATGGTTGTGAAGTAGTCTCACTTTTTGCTATGTAGTTTTTGGAAACTTGGTATATAATTATAGGTGTAAACTTATGGTAGGTGATGACATGGTTATTGGTATTGGTATTGATATTGTTGAGATAAAACGGATAAAGGCGGCTATTGCCCGCGAAGCATTTGTTAAACGAGTATTTACGGCTGCTGAAGCGGCCTACTGCTCTAGCCGGGGTGTGCAGCAGGCGGCCTCATTTGCTGCAAGGTTTGCCGCTAAAGAGGCGGTGGCTAAAGCGCTTGGCAGCGGTTTTGCTGGCGGGAATATCCGGGATATTGAAGTTATCGTTGGAGAGCGCGGTAAACCGGGGATTGTTTTACATGGTAGTTTTGCTATAGTAGCTGCTAACTTGGGGGTTACGGCCTTACATATTTCGCTGACACATGCCCAAGAATATGCAGCTGCGCAGGCGGTTTTAGAGGGAGGCAGTATGTAATGAGAGCAGCAACAGCGGCGGAAATGCGGGAGATTGACCGTATTGCGATTAACGATTATGGTATTCCTGGAACTGTATTAATGGAGAATGCCGGAGTGGCGGTAGTACGGCATTTGGAGTCAATTATGGAACCGTTGTCTGAGCGCCGGTTTTGCATTTTTGCAGGAAAAGGCAATAATGGTGGTGATGGTTATGTCATTGCCAGACACCTTGCTAATCAAGGCACAAAAGTAAAGGTATTCTTGCTTGGTGAAAAAGCAGCAGTAAGCGGCGATGCCCGTATCAATCTGGACATAATTGATAAGATGAATATTGATATCATGGAAATTACCAGTGAACGCGACTGGGATAAGGTTAGAGTAGCGGCCACGTTTGCTGATTGTTTAGTAGATGCATTGTTAGGTACAGGGTTTCGCGGCGAAGTGGGCGGAGATATGGCCCGGGTTATTGATTGTATTAATGATGCCGGGAAAGCGGTTGTTGCTGTAGATATTCCTTCTGGTGTAGAGGCTGATACAGGCCGGATTTGTGGCAAAGCAGTGCGCGCTGCGCATACTGTAACTTTCGGTCTGCCG
>JAGGAA010000374.1 GCA_017889675.1 Bacillota bacterium
AACAAAAAATCCGCCGTTATTCCGATGAATATGGAATAGGGCGGATTTTTTTGTTTTTCCATTCGCTGGATGCAATTCATTAAACGAAAGTAATTTTCCTACAACATCATTTGCTCCACAATTTGATTGTAATAGATTGACTGCTCAATTGGCCATAAACCCTCTATTTCTCAAGAAACCATTTTCCCTCATCACAAAACAGATGCACCTCTTTGCCAGCAATGCGACAGGTGTACCGCATACCTTGTATGCCTGCTTTTAATGATGCCGCTTGGCGAATATCTAATACACGATCTATCGGGAATTTTCGATCTGATCCGAATAGTCCGCGTATATCGCCCGATCCTTTCTGGAGATACGAAGGTATTTGTGAAAGTCAGCCGGCAGAGTCACTAATCCCGGACATTTTAGCCTAGCTTCCCAGATTACGTCACCTGTTTTTACACCCGCTTGCTTTGCGATTTAGAACAAATGTTCTGCAATGTAAAGAGGATGTTACTGGAATATACGCTTAGAAGATAACATCAATTCATTAAAAAAGTAAACCCCATAGGGTAAGCCAATTACGGCACCCTACGTGGTTTAACTTTTTTATAATATTTCGTTTGAAGTAATCTGTACTGAAAAGTCACCTTTACTTGTCCGTTTAATGACGCTCTTCTTACCGGCACCATCATCCACGGTAATAGCTTGTAGGTTATGAGACATCATAAAATTAAATCAGAACCAGCAGCATGTTCGGTGGAAAGGTGATCAGCATACATAAATCGAGTTTTCCCTGATATAGCGTAATCTTGCCGGGAGCGTCTTTTAACATATTTCGAATTAAATTGGCTTGATTACTGACAGTCTTTTGATCAGGAGAAGATTTTTCTATTTCTTCTTTCAAAACAGTAATATTTTGACGAAGGTTATTGCGAAAATTCGCATCAGTAATATGAGTAGAGAGTTGGTCGTTGAGATTAAATAAATCGTTGGCTGATCCCTTAGCCTGCAATATCGAGGGATTGCGGGTCGAATAAAAACAGAACTAGTACTTTAACTCCCGCCGTTTATTTGTCACTAAACTGCTACGCAGTGGCTCTCCAACCTCAAAAAAGTGCTTGGCCCCTAATACAAGGGCCGGAGCACTTTTCATATTCTCCCCAGTGTTAAATTATACTCAACTGATGTCCGTGAAGTCGTTTTTGAAATTCGGCGGATAAATAAATTAGATAATAATGCGAACGTTTATCCTGGGCAAGCCTTGAATGTGCCGGTTAGGTCTTAACGCAGATAAAAACTTATTGGCAACTAAGTAAAAAACAGGGCCATTGAAAAATGCCGTGTTTTTTCTTTAATACTTCTTTTAAGTAAGGAAACAGCAGAACCGCCACCATGTATCCGTACCAGCACTGATCCGAAGCCACTGGCTGCTAAAGTCGCGCAGAAATATATTGAGGTGCGGCGTATTATATTGGAAGAGTTAAAGCAGCATTCAAATCCTGGAACGATGGTTATAAGATAAAATCAGCTCCTGGCACACACCAGGGGCTTTACTATTTTTATTAGAGTAACCGAGAAATCCACCTCGTTACTAGTTAGAAACTATATTCTAACTGAGCAAAGAAGTTTTTCTTATCCTTTTCAATGCCCGACCACCCATAATCATCTTTTAACTCAAGGTCGTTATATTGCAAGGTAAAGATACCATTACGGAATACGGTGTATTCAATACCGAATTCAGCACCTTTGACATTATCTAACTCACCGAACATATATTCATAATAGCCGCTGTCGGTGTTTGTTCGACGAGCACTGTCAAGCGTAGTAAATTCGAATAAATCAAAACCAGAATCAGCGTTTCTATAACCAACCCATGCACCAAAGGAACCTACTTTATCCTTCTTAGCACCTGCATATTGGATTTTGGCCATCCAAGCTTTGGGTTTGTCACCGGTACCGGTGACACCATTCCACCCTTTTGCACCATCGGAGTCGTTTTGGCCGTATTCACCACTAACAGTGAAATTTTTGATACCAGTATAGTTTAAGCCAACAGATGTACTCTTGTACGCACTTATGCCATAAAAATCGTCGTCCATCTTGAGGTAAGATAATGAAACATGCAGGTTATCATTTACTTTTGCATCAATATTTGCAGTCTGGAAATTTCCACTTATGTCATCTATGTAATAATAATTTGTTCCCGTTGTCTTGAAAGCTCCTACAGCAACTTTTATATCTTTGCCACCGCTTACTAGCAAACCATCACAGTTACCTTCGATATCTGCAAGCAGGCCTTGCCCCAACCAAATGGGTTGACGACCAAGGCTATAATCTAAACCACTGGCTTTGCCGGTAATATAGGCTTGTACAAGTTTTGAATTTGCCGAAGTTCCCCATTCACTTTCAGCTTTATACCGTTCACGAACTTCACCAGTAAACTTTACTTTAGAAGCATTTTTCTCAAGGTTGTCAACGCGAACACCGAGTTTGTCGAGTTCTTCGCCAAATTCGGCTTTCAGAGCTTCAATTTCTTTTTTGGATGCAGCATCAGCTTTGTCGCTGTTAGCCATCGCTTTAGCTACGATAGTAGCAACTTCATAACGGGTAAGAGTTTTGTCACCTTGGAAGGTGCCATCGCCGTATCCGGAGATTACGCCAGCTTGAGCAAGCTTGTCGATAGAGTCATAAGCCCAGTGTTTTGCAGGTACGTCGACGAAAGGATTAGCAGGTGCTGCCAGAGCAATTCCTGCTACGCTCATTGTAAATACTGCTGCAAGAGCCATAGCTGTTTGTCTTTTCATGTATGTTCCCCCCAGAATTTAAAGTGAGTTTCTACGGAGAGATGTTTGTAAGTGTCCATGTTTCCTTACCCTTCTCTCCGTAGTTGCTCTTTGGTAATTATTATAACATAGGGGCCTGGAGGCAAATTAAAGATTGGTTAAAGATTGGTTGAAGAAGTTGGAGTGCAACTCTGGCACACGCCAGGGGCTAATTTATGCCGTAAAATAAAAAAGTCACCCATCCCTAAGGACAGGCGACTTATGGCACAACCGATATCTAAGCGGCCGTACTTTAGATTTAGTTGTGAATTTGGCTACGATTAAACTATGTTAGCAGGTTGGACTACATTCATCATTGAAGCAGAAAAATAGTAAAAGTATTATAATGATGATTATAATACAGCTACGTGTGATGTCGATGTCCAGGGACTAAAACTATGTCTCAATAAACCATTTCCCATCCAAATCATCATGAAACAGGGTTAACCTGCTTATTCCGCATCCTACAAACATACTGCATACCATGCCCGCCACCGATCAGTGACGGTACCATGCGAACGTCCAGTATTTTATCGATTTTGAATTTCCGGCCGTCCGGCCAGTCCATTATTAGCGGGTGAATATTGCCGATTTATCGTGTTAAATTTTAATCCCTAATGCTATATCTGTATCCTAAAAGCTTAGTCTTTCTAAATCTTTTGGTTGAATTAATAACCTTCAAGGCAGACAGTTCCCGTAAATCGCCCCATATGCCCAGACGGACTTTGTCAATATCCCATTTCCGGCCATCAGCCCAGTGGAGTATTGTTGGTTTTATAATGCCGTTCGTGTCATGTACGGCAGTGATCTGCACAAATACTTTCCCCATTCAACACACCTTTTATTTAAAATATGAGACTGGATGAATTACATGGTCATCCTTAGGATTGAATCCAGTAAGCTGCCGATCTAAAAGCATCGCGCAGCGCTGGACACTATAATGCCCAAACCTTCGTCGAATGTTATCAATAGCCTGCTCAAGAGTTTCCGCTCCCAAATTATCACCATCAAACAAGTCAATCTGAACATGGCCATCAGCAATTACCAAGTCAGCACCACGAACACCGAGGCTACGGATGGGTTTACTCCAGTTATAGTTTGCCGTGAATAGTTCCATGGCTTTCTCCGCGATATCGCTGGAAATAAACGTTGGTACTGGTAATTTCCCCTGTCGTTCAAACGAACATAATTCTTTATCTCTCACATGGATTGCAACCGTTTTGCATTTCAGACCGTGTTTTCTTAGCCTGGCTGCCACGCTTTCGGCCAGCACATAAATAATCAGCTTTACGTCCGTATTATTCACCAAATCCCGCACTGTCGTGGTACTGTTACCAACTGATTTAACGATGCTTTCTTCTCCGTTTTTCCTGACTGGTGCATCATCCAAGCCATTAGCAAACGACCATAAGGTCTCGCCCCATACTCCCAAAAGAAGTCGGAGATTACGTACATCCCTGTTGGCCAGATCACCGATAGTATAGATTCCCCTGTTATTAAGTTTCTGGCCTGTTGATCGGCCGACATATAAAAGTTCGCCCACTGGCAGTGGCCAAACCTTATCCCGAAAATTCTCCTCCGTAATGACGGTTGTAGCATCAGGCTTTTT
>JAGGAA010000014.1 GCA_017889675.1 Bacillota bacterium
ATATTCCTGATATTGGCGATGCTGTGTTTCGGTATTGCAGGTTTGGTTTATTGGGATATAGCTATGTCTGATTCTGTAAGCGGCAACTACTCGCGGATATTATACTATGAGAACTTGATGGAGAAAGATCCCAATGGGAGGGACGCTTTGGAAATGGCAATAACCAAATTGCCGCCTGTTGAACAAGCGGCTATCAGGACTACTTTTGATCAAGCGGCGCGCAAGTGGGCGGTGGTAAATACCGTCAATAGCTATAACTTGGGTGAATTGAGTCAAACCGTGTGGGCTGAATTTTTAACAAGTGGAAAAATGCCCGAACACATTGCAGAGTATTATGTTGAGCCGGAAGCTGTTAAACGCAATAGGGAGATAACAAGACAACAAGCAAATCATGCACTTGCGGAAATACAGCATCATATTACAAGAGGCAGGTATGTAATTGTTGCGATACTAGTACTGGGAGCAATTTTTCTGGCGTGCTTCTTTAAAAGTAACTGGCATAGAAAATCAGGGTGAAGGTGTCAAGGAGGCCGGGTATTTTTGTTTTTTCCAATTTTGAAAAAGATGACGAAGTTTGGATTTGACGAGCAGCTATATAATAAGCTGGATATCTGGCTGGGGACGCGCGGGGCGTCCGACGCTAAATATTTAAGTCCGGTAAAGTTTAGCAAGGATGTTAATATTGCTGAGGAAGCCGCTATAGCTATGTTTGCCGCGGGCACGCTAAGCGAATTTGGTATCCTTCGCGCAAAATTATGTGTTCGTTGTCCTATTTGTGACTACTCAGCCAGAGTTTTTTACCAACTAGGGGAAATACCTAGGAGCCTTGTTATATGCGACGCCTGTGAAGCCGAAGTGCTGGCGCATCCGGAAAATGTACGGGTCTGGTTTGAACTGGCAAAGAGTCCTGAGGACTACCAGTATAACGGAAGCCTCTTCGAGAAATCGAAGGGTAATAGTTTCTCTTTCGAGGATTATGACTATGGTCTTTGCCCAGAGGGGCTAAAAAAATCACCCAATCACTTGATTAGGCGGTTGGCAAGTAATATTTAGTTTACAGGAACTTTGCATCTGTATCAATAAAAAACGGCCATGCAAAATGATTTTGCATGGCCGTTGAAAATATCATTTCAAGTTTTGTTAAGGTACCAGAGATTGCAATAGTTTAAGTAGGTCTTGTTTGGTCTGGAGGCCTTCAACGCTTACTTCTTGGCCAAATATTTTAGCAGTTACCTTATTGCTTGTCCCAGGCTTTTCTCCATTTTCATCAATCTGGTGTGGAGTATTAGAGGTCGGCGTAGTGGAGAGGTTGTTAAGCAAGCGTTGAGTAATAATGATTTCTTGAGGGGTGCCTTTATAATATACTTGAACTATCGTGCCGCTTTCCTTATTGATAGCAGTTGAATCTGGTACGAGGCCTGGAAGGGAAAGAACAGTTTGAACAAAAGGAATGCTCTTTGGACTCTTGGCGGGGGGCGAACTTGCCCATTTGCGGGCCGGCTTTGTGTCGCCGGTTGTAACCGCTTGCTCTTTCATAGCATGGTCGAGTACCGCTGAGTTTGAAGGCAATGGCAGCTCACCGGGCAGTTGAGTATGAGTAGAAGTAACTAGGGGTGGCACTGAAGCAATTTCTTTATTCGAGGATATTTTACTTTCGTCAGCAGGAGATACGTTGCTTGGAATCACTGATGGTTGCTTATGGGCGCTTGGATCAGGAACGGCCTGAGAAACTAGCGTTTGTTGCGTTGCGTTGAATTTTTCAGAGGGGGCATTCTGGTCAGGTGCGGTGACCTGGTTAGTGCCGATAACTGGGGGGGGAATCAAGGACGGCTTTTGCGTCCATGGAGAAATAAAGTTTAGGCTGATTATCAGCAAGACAGAGGCCGCTGTACCCACGACACCGGAATATAGCCAAGTTTTACTCCGGCTTGGACGGCGGGCTGGCATAGCACGTATTATTTTATCGACGGTTTGATCCACAATATGCTGCGGCGGTGGGACGGATATTTCCGCCTTTTTTAGTAGTGCAGCCACGGCCAGCAATTCGGCAGTTTCTTCATTATCACTTTCCGGAATGGTTCCAGAATTTAGTTTGTCTAATAGTAGCGAGAATTCTTCTGCTTCTTTGCTTGTGCTTATGGACTCAGGCATCAAGTTCACCTCCCCGTATGATTTTCAACAATTCCCCTGGCTTGTAAGAGGATACGTAAATTTTTCATCGCTCGTTGCTGCAACATTTTAATCGCAGCATCTGATTTGCCCATAGCAATAGCGGTATCCTTGACAGGCAGCCCGGCCATAATCCTAAGCTCAACGGTTCGACGCTGATCCGCTGGTAACTCTTTCAGCAGTCCGGCGATTGCTTCGCTCATTTCGCGGTTTAGTACTTGAGCTTCCGGTTGGTCAGCTTCTGCCAGGGGCTGATGATATTCAGCAAGCTCAACTACCATAGGGATTCGTCCTTTTTTTCGCCAGAAGTCGGTAATCGAATTGAGCGCTATGCGGTTCAGATAGGTTTTGAAGGTGGCGTCGGTTTTCTGGTAGTTCGGCAGCGCGAGAAATACTTTGATGAAGGTTTCTTGAGTTATTTCTTTAGCATCTTCGGGGTTCCCGGTTCTATAGGATATAAAGCGATAGACAGAATGCCAAAAAAACGAAATAAGCTCATTCAGCGCATTTCGGTCACCTGTTTGGGCTTGGTTGATTAACAAGTCTTCGTCCCGCATCATACACACCAACTTCACTTATTGCTGCATTATACAAAATTATGTAATGATAAGTATATTGTAGAACGAAGGGTAATGCGGCGTCAAACTTTTTCCTGCTCGTTGATATATGATCTGTTGTGTCTGAGTTGCTCTTATAAATATTTTGTGAAATGTATATTTCCAGCCGTTACCTTTTTAAATATATTGCGTTTACTGTAGTAAATATGAATGGAGTTTGATATGAAATGAAAAAGCTTTTGCTTATCCTATTGAGTACTCTATTGACTTTCCTGTTAGCTACAGCAATTGCATCGGCAGCGGGAAGTATGAAGGAGCGGGTAAAGACTACAGAGATAGCAACGACTATACAGGTAAACGCTATGCCGCTAGACAATTTTTTGGATGTTTTAAGTCAAGAAAGCGGCATTCAGATTCTTGCAACGCCTGAAGCTGCCGACATTAAAATTGATCTTCATTTAACAGCGCCGCAGACGTTGGAGCAAGTTTTTGAGGTTCTAAAACAGGAATATTCACTTATTTATCAAATAAATGACAAGAAAAATGCAATCATTGTGCTGAAAACTCCGGCGTATGATAATGAACTGGCATTTCCCCGCGGCGATGCCCCAGGCAATAAGTCGTATATCACAAGATTTGCACCTATGGCACTGGCGCCAGAACGCCAAAATCGGCCTTACAATACTGAAGAATATAAGCGAGTAACTGAAAATAGCCAACAGAACACGTTAACGAGCCCGCTTTCAACATTTTCAATTGATGTGGATACAGCTTCTTACAGCAATGTGCGCCGGTTTATTAATACCGGCATGCGCCCGCTGTCTGCTGTGGTGAGAACAGAAGAACTTCTCAATTATTTTAAGTATGCTTATCAACAACCTAGCGGGTCTGAGCCGTTTGCGGTAACCACCGAAGTCGGTGATTGTCCGTGGCAGTCAAGTCACAAATTGGCACTCATCGGTTTACAGGGGAAGAACATTGCCACCGAAACTATGCTGCCCAGCAATCTCGTTTTCCTAATTGATGTTTCTGGTTCCATGGAGGCAGCCAATAAGCTGCCGCTTATCAAAACGGCTTTTAAGATGCTGGTGACCCAGTTAAGACCACAAGATACGATATCCATTGTCGTGTATGCCGGTAGTGCCGGCGTGGTGCTTGAGCCAACATCCGGCAGTGAAAAGGAAAAAATCATTCAGGCGATAGACAGTCTTCACGCGGGCGGTTCTACGGCTGGTGGCGAGGGAATTCTCCTGGCTTATAAAATTGCTAAAGAAAACTATATCAAAGAAGGCAATAACAGAGTGGTACTGGCCACAGATGGTGATTTTAACGTAGGCGTAAGTAGCGAAGGCGAATTGACGAGAATGATTGAAGAACGGCGCAATGATGGAATTTTTCTGAGTGTACTCGGTTTTGGTATGGGCAATATAAAAGACAATAAAATGGAGGCTTTGGCTGGTCAGGGTAATGGCAACTACGCATATATTGATAGCGCACAGGAAGCCAAGAAAATCATGGTTGGGCAGATGGCCGGTACGTTATATACTATTGCCAAAGACGTTAAGCTACAAGTTGAATTTAATCCAGCCAGAGTAAAATCCTACCGCTTAATCGGCTATGAGAACCGTGTTTTAGCAAACAGCGATTTCAACAATGACCAAAAAGATGCCGGTGATATGGGGGCAGGCCATACAGTGACCGCGCTGTACGAAATAATTCCTGTCGGGTCAGAGGAACCCGCAGGAATAACTGATCCGCTGATTTATCAACAGCCCCAAATCGTGTCTAGTGATGATTTGCTGCAGGTAAAAATCCGCTACAAAAAGCCTGAGGAAGATACTAGTATTTTGCTGACAAAGACAGTCGGCGCTGCCGAGAGTGCCGGGACAACTTCCGAAAATTTCAGATTTGCTGCAGCAGTTGCCGAATACGCTTTGTTACTCAAAAACTCTGAGTATAAAGGCCAGGCTAATTATCAGCAGGTACTAGAACTTGCTAAAGGCGCAAAGGGTAGTGATGAGGAAGGATATCGGAGTGAATTTGTCAGAATGGTAGAAATTACTCAGCTGCTTGTGCAATAGAGTTAATAGAAGTATAGGATATAGAACATGAGTTTTGCTGACACTCACCTGCGGCGTGTCTAGAATATTTTTTTGATAAAAGGAGGGAATGAATTTCTGTGTTAAAAAGAATAAGTAGCATTGGACTATTAGTGGTATGTTTCTTGTGCTCAGCACCTAGTTTTGCGGCTGAGGCTCAAAAGACTGTTGCGTATCAAAACAATGCGTATAATTTTCAACTGCAGTATCCCGCCGATTGGAAGGCAAAAGAGGGAATTATGGGTTCGGTAGTGGCTTTCATGTCATCGGCGGAACCGGCGGGACAACCGCATTTTAACGCTAATATCGTGCTGGAAGATGTAAGCGGTTATCCAGGTTTAACTCTAGAAAAGTATGCGGCAATTAGCATTGAGCAGTTACATAGAGGTTTTGCTGATTTTCAGCTTACCAGTAACAGTCCATTTATACTTTCCAATCAGCCTGCCAGACTATTGACATATACTTGCAAACAAAGTGGTTATGATTTTGTTATGTTACAAGTTTTAAGTTTATATAATTCGAAGGCATATGTCATTATTATGGGTACTGAGAAAACCCTGTTTCCCCAATATGAAGTCACAGCTAGGGCAATGATCAATTCGTTTACGTTCAAGTAACCTTATACAAACGCCAAGAGGCGGTTTGGGGTGTTATGGTAAGAATATCACAGCAACTTATTGCAAGATAATGGCAGGTGATTTGTGGTGGTAATGTTTAAGGGAATTTGCCCAAGGATTCTAGCAGTTATTGTTATATGGCTGCTGGTTATTACGGCAGGACTGCCTGCAGCGCAGGCGGCGCCCGCTATGGTATTGGTAGATGGCGGGATGTTTTATATGGGTGATGAGTCACGCAATGCGAGAAGTAATGAACATCCGGTGCACCAGGTCAAGGTGAACAGTTTTTATATGAGTCAATATGAAGTTACGTTTGATGAATATGATAGGTATCGTCAGGATAAAGGACGAAGCACGCCCAACGACGACCATGGCAGGGGCTATGGCCGGCAGCCAGTGGAGGATGTGTCCTGGCAGGATGCGGTGGAGTATTGTAACTGGTGCAGTCAACAGGAGGGGCTTACCCCAGCGTACAGCATTTGGGGAAACAATATAACTTGTGACTTTGGTGTCAATGGTTATCGTTTGCCTACCGAGGCCGAGTGGGAGTACGCGGCCAGGGGCGGTATCAGGAGCCAGGGATATAAGTATAGTGGGAGTGATGATTTGGGCACTGTGGCCTGGTATAAGGAAAACTCGGGAGGTAGGATCCAACCGGTGGGCCAAAAGCAGCCAAATGAACTGGAACTATATGATATGAGCGGCAATGTGTGGGAATGGTGTTGGGACTGGTATGATAAGTCCTATTATACCAGTAGTGATGCCGATAATCCCGCCGGACTCAGATCAGGATTATTCCATGTTATAAGGGGCGGTGATCGAGGCGCTTATTCCGGGAATCTGAGGCTATCTGTCCGTTTGGACTACACTATCAGCAGCGTAATTACTACTATAGGCTTTCGGCTGGTTAGGACGGCACTATAAACCATTTACTTTTAGCGGTATCCTGAATAGATGGAGTGTGTTTAACAATGGTTTATATTTATGGCAAAACAATCAAACAGTAGGAGGCGAGATAACATGGTGAAGAAGACATGGATTAGGTTATTTGTAACACTGATTTTTATGGTGCTGTTGAGTTCTATCTGCGGAGCGGCAGAAACCGGTGTTACGGTTGGTAAAAATATGCCGCAATTTACACTGACGGCGATTGATGGAAACTCTATTACTGTTGCCCCTACCGGCAAAGTGACAGTGATTAATTTCTGGGCTACTTGGTGTCCGCCATGCCGCGGCGAAATGCCAGAACTGAACGAATATTACCTGCAAAATAGCGACAAAGTGGCGTTCTATACCGTTAACCTTGGTGAGTCTGAGCAAAAAGCGGCAAATTTTATTCAACGTAATAATTATTCACTGCCAGTACTCTTGGATTTAAATAATGATGTTGCCAGACAATTTAGCATACAGTATATTCCCACTACCTTGGTAATGGATAAAGAGGGTATTATTCAGTTCCGAACCAGCGGGGCGGTGACTAAGGCGCAATTAGAAGAGATAGTTGAAAAATTGTAAGTCGATGCCTCTGACAAAGTAGGGGGGCTATCCGCAGGCGATATTTACAAGAGAGATTTGGTGGCAAAACGTGGCCTTTCAGATTGGGCTGGGGTATTGCCTGATTGGATAAACCTGATTGTTGCAAAAAAAGGAAAATAAGAAGTTGTGTTGAATTGGATATCATTTATATTAACGGTGATTAACGGAAACTCAGGAAAATGTTGCTTGTTGATAGAAGTCAGAATATTATAGTAGTTTGACATATAGTCTCCACTGGAGAGCATTTGTAAGAAAGGAGGTGATAACATGACAGACTTGAAGAGAATTATTGAGGTTGATGTAGAAGTTGCCAAATCTATCAAAGGTGGTGCTATTTCTTGTAATTGCGACTGCTATGGTTCATGTTCTTGTGGTAGTAAAGACAATTATTATTCGGATGATGGACGTAGTAATCGGCAAACGTATAATAGCAAAGGACAGTACACCAGTTCATATGACAATGCTAGAAACCAGTAATTTATAACAGACATGAACGTGAGTCCTGCCTTTTTTGAGGTGGGACTCATGAAAGTCCATCTATTCTACATTAAATAAGATGGTGAATTGTGAAAGGATGTTTTGGAGTATGACATTAAATATAGATGTACATTCTTTCTTTGCAAAAGAATATCCATTAATCCGCCTGTTTGCTTATGGCAACGATGTTTTACTCTATGATGCTAAACCGCATTTTGCCTGTGTTCTTTCCCATAAAGAACTTGATGTGTTGTCGGATTTTCTACATGATATTCCAGAAGATCAAATTGTTGTAAAACATTCTAGCGATTTGCATCCAGAGTATCTCAGGCAGCTTATAAGTAAATTTCAGGAATTAAAATTTTGCGGGACCTTTTTGAAGGGGCCGTTGGAGGAAATTTCATCTGTGGACCGCGATATTATCAGGAAACAAGTACAATATTTTGATGAAAATATCATGCTACGAAAGTTTTGTCTGGAAGTGACGGAGGACTGTAACTTTAGATGCACTTATTGCAGAAACACAACAGCAACGGAATTTCGCAAGCATTCCAAAACCAATATGACCCAAGCCCTGGCCGTTCAGAGCATTGATTATTATTTTGCCAGGTATACGCGGCTCTATGCTAAATTAACAGCGGAAAAGCAAGCATTACTACTGGAAATTGCGCCGCCTACCTTGTCATGGTATGGTGGTGAACCCTTCCTACAGTTTGCATTGATTAAAAAAAGTGCGGAATATTTTAAAAAATTACCCTGGTATAATTATGGAATTGATGCCAGCAATTTTGTGTTTGCTTCCAATACTAATTTATCGATCATGAATACAGAAATACTCGAATTTTTAGTCAATAATAATGTTTTATTATTTGCCAGTCTTGACGGCCCGGAGGAAGAACATAACCGCTGCCGGGTGTTTGAAAATGGCGAAGGCACCTTTAGCCAGGCTTATACCAATCTCCAAAAAATAAAAGACTTTAATGAAACTTATTTCAAAGAACAGGTTTCAATCTTTGGGGTTTATACTGATAAGCATGATCGACAAAAGTGTTTCGACTTTATCCGTGGTCTTGGAACACGTGATATTAAACACTTCGCTGCTGAATATCCAGGTTTTTTCAAGTCTGAACTCGATACGGAATATGAGGCCTACAGTCAATTTATCGAAAATGACTTGCAGGAGTTTAAAGACATTATAAAGTTCTTGACGGGGAAAAAGGATATTTCTCAAGAGATGAGTTATTTTGATAGTTTAGAAAAGTTTACCAAAATTAACCATGATAATCCTCTAGGCAGTAACGCGTTACTAATGCTGCTATCCTGTCCCATGGGCTTTGACAATCTTATGCTGGCAGCCAATGGGGATTATCTGATCTGTCATAAGACAGACGGGTCAATGCCTATTGGGAATTGCGCATTAGGTTTGGATTTTGAAAAAATGGTTGATTTGTATCAACAGTATAATGAGACTATCAATAATCCTGACTGTAAAAGCTGCTGGAATTTAAGATTTTGCCAAACATGCGCCGCACCCCGCATGTTAGCAGGAGAATTCAAGAATCCAAGCCAAAAGGAATGTGATTTTTTTAGATTGCAGACTATCTATGATTTTCTATGCTTTATTTATCTTTCCGTGAATCACGGTGACCTCCTGCAAAAAATATCCGATAATTGGAAAAACAATACCAGACGTAGTTCCATTATCGATATTAGCAAATTTTAGAACATGAAAGCTTTTCCGTTTTATAAGCAATATGATTCTCAGGATTGCGGGCCAACCTGCCTGCGCATGCTCGCGAAGTATTATGGCAAATCCTATCCTTTGTCTTATTTGAGAGATAAGTGCTATGTATCCAATGAAGGAACTTCCTTGCTTGCTCTTAGTGAAGCTGCTGCTTTGCTTGGACTTAAGTCAAAGCGCGTTCGGATTACTTATGATTATCTGGAACAGGATGTAATATTCCCTTGTATTGTGCATTGGGACAACAATCATTTTGTGGTGGTTTACAAAATTGATAATGGGCTTATCTACGTGGCTGATCCTGCTTATGGAAAGATTAAGTTAAAAAAAGAGACGTTTTTAGCTCACTGGGGCAATGTTGGTGTTGAAGAAGGCTACGCCTTATTACTGGAACCCACCCAAGAATTCTATCTACAACAAGAATTTTCCACCGCAAAAATGAAGTTATCATTCATGCTATCTTATCTTAAGCCTTATCGACAACTATTGACACAGCTATTGCTGGGAATGTTGCTTGGCAGCGCAATTCAGTTGATACTGCCGTTTCTTGCGCAGATCATTGTCGATAAGGGAATCGGCTATAATAATATTGGTTTATTGCAAATGGTATTATTCGGGCAGTTCCTGCTTATCATAAGCAGGGTTTCTGTCAATTTTATCAGAAATTGGATTTTGTTTTATATTAGTACGCCAATTAACATTACGCTGGTTTATGATTTCCTGGTAAAACTTTTTAAATTACCGATCGGATTTTTCGATGCCAAAACTATCGGTGATATTTTACAACGTATTGGCGATCATCACAGAGTAGAACATTTTTTAACATCAGCAGTATTAAGTATATTTCTGACTATCATTAACCTCATCGTTTTTAGCGTTGTCTTGATTATATACAATGTAAAAATCTTTTTAATTTTTTTGGTGGCCACTGCTTTTTATTTTATTTGGATACAGTTATTCCTTGAAAAAAGAAGAGAAATTGACTATTTCCGATTTAAACAAATGTCTTCTGGTCAAGATGTTCTGATCCAGTTAATCATCGGAATGCAAGAAATAAAACTCGGTAGTTGCGAAAATAAAACAATCAAAAAATGGGCGAAAATACAGGGAGAGTTATTTTCAACCGAAACAAAAAGCATGGCGTTAAACCAAAGTCAACAAGCAGGCTGTACGTTAATCCAGGAAGTTCAAGGCATTATCATTACGTTTTTTGCGGCTTATTCAGTTATTCAAGGGGATATTACTTTAGGGATGATGCTTGCGATTCAGTTCGTTTTGGGGCAATTGCAAGGTCCGGTTACCGAATTGGTGCATTTAATCGCGACTGCCCAGGATGCCAAAATAAGTTTTGAACGGATTGAAGAAATTCGCCAGAAGCAAGAGGAAGAACAAGCGGAAAAAACAAAGGAAATCGTTGTCCCCCAAGAAGCTGATATTATTGTCTCAGGCATATCCTTTCAATATGGAGGTCCTTATGCCGAGAAGATATTAAAGGATATTTCTTTTGTTTTGCCCAATAAAAAAATAACAGCCATTGTAGGGGCAAGCGGGAGCGGGAAAACGACGTTATTAAAACTATTATTAGGATTTTATCCACCGGCTAGTGGCGATATTACAATCGGACATACTCCCATAGCAAAAATAAGCTGCCGTGCCTGGCGGGAGAAATGCGGCCTGGTTATGCAGGATGGGTTTATTTTTTCGGATACCATCGCCGATAATATTGCCTTAAAAGACGAAACCATTGATGAGGAAAAATTGCAGCAATCGGCTAAAATAGCAAATATTGACGACTTCATTACGTCGTTGCCGCAAGGCTACCAGACAAAAATCGGATTGGACGGTCACGGCTTAAGTCAAGGACAAAAACAGCGAGTTTTAATTGCCAGAGCTATTTATAAAAATCCTCAATATATTTTCTTTGATGAAGCGACCAATGCTTTGGACGCGAGTAATGAATCGACAATAATGAAAAATCTGAATCATTTTTTCAAGGGCAGAACCGTTGTGATTGTTGCTCACAGATTGAGTACCGTGAAAAATGCCGACCAGATTATCGTACTGGACAAAGGTGAAATTGTTGAAATGGGTACACATCATGAATTGATTGTAAAAAAGGGTGCATATTTTAATCTAGTGAAAAATCAATTGGAATTAGGAACTTAAATATGATACAAAATAATCAAACAAGATTGGAGATCCTTGGTATCTTAGAAAGGAAACCAAAATTTTTCATTCGTTGGGGAATTACTATATTTTCTTTAATCGCTGTGGTTGCAAGTATTGTTATTTGCTATTTTTATGGCGATATCTAACTATAAATATTGATATGGTAAAACTAAGCATAATTTGTAAGGGGATGAAGAAAATGAGAAAACTGAAATGGAGTGTAGTAGCAATATTCTTACTTGTAGGGGTTATATTTCCTATCACGGCGTTCGCGGAGTACAGCAATGAGCCAGATGGCTTTAGAGACTTGACATGGGGAACGAAATTCGCGACGGTAAGTAGCCAAATGGTTTTCCTCGAGTCTCTGCCCAATGATGGAAGGGTATACGAAAGACCGGGCGATGACCTGACGATGGGGCAGGCAAAGTTGACCTTTATTCATTATGTTTTCTGGCGCAATAAATTGGCCATTATCCAAATTGGTGTGGATAATGACTCTCGGGTGGCTTTGCGTCGCGAGCTTTTTGAGCAGTATGGCAAAGTAGAGCTGTATAATAACTGCTATCTGTGGGGGGGCGACAAAACGGTTATCGCTTTTCAGCGGGATAATTATCGGTTATTAATGTATTCGCGACCGCTCTGGGAAGAAATGCAGCAATAGCAAAAATAGTACTATTTTTGGGTTCCAGAGATTATGCTGAGGAGGCTCACGCTACTTTACATAATGATTAGGGATGGAAATATCGTGGATAAGGCTCAACAAGCAATGTGTTACTGCAGGTTGAGTATATAAGTTGACATATGGCAAAAACCATGCCGTGCACGCAACCAATAGTTTTTAGCAATATGCCGGGGAAGCTTGTGCCCCGTGATCCATACATTTTATCCTTTGATTTTTTACGAGATCGATGGGATGATATACAGTCAGGCACTATCATTAATGTAGATTTGGTAATAAAACATGGTCTTTCAGGTTGGAACGGGGATATCGCAGACTATATTGTCAGCTTGTAAGCAGTCTGTTCTGGTGCATTACCTCGAAATCAAGTGTCTTGTCAAAGGAACCGTGGGTTCGAATCCCACCTTCTCCGCCATAAAATTCAAGGCTCCGAAGCATATACGGAGCCTTGAATTTTATCTAATTATGGTTAATTTATATCCGAAGTTGACCATAATAAAGTTTTTATCAATTGTTTATATGAAAAAACACTGGTGATACATAGAACTGCAATTCTTTTTTAGACGCTTCTCGAATTCTTCGAGGGCTTTTCTTTTTTTCCTGGGGTATCAAGTGGGAATAAGTGTAATTCAATTACGAGATGAAAAAGGAATTTTAGGCAAGCGGATAGAGTAACCAACATAAATATTAATATAGGAACAAAAGGGCGGTGTTATTTTGTGGCTTAAGATTAAAGGCTTTTTGTTTGGTCTGCTATATGAACAAAACGAACCAAGCTTGACAAGAGTAATCATAGCCCTGGGATTTTTGGTTTTCGTTGTAGGAACAATTGCCGATATTATTTTGGCTATCTATGGTATTCGTTGGCAAGATTATTCGACATTTGCAACAATTACCGGCGGCGGAGCTATGGCTGGCAAGGTAGGAGATAAATTAGTCACCACATTTACAGCGCAGAAATATGGATCGCCAGAAGGTCAGATGCCACGAGCAGTAACTAAAAATCCAAACGAATCTGGAGGAAATCAACAATGATATGCGGGCAATTTGCTTGCCGTCCTGCTTGCGTTGGTCAGCTTAGCTATCAAGTCAATAAAATAACGCCGTCCATTTGGGCGGCGCAAAAGGGAGAGGAAATAAATCATGCTTAGTTTAACCAAACGCCAGGCGGCTTATACTGTTTGGCGTTATTTTAACGAATTTGATACCTTTGTAAGCATAAAAAGGTTGAGTTCGATAACCGGCATAATAAAAATAACCAAGCCTGTTTCCTAGACCAGAGGGTTTATAAGATACTATTGACGCAACACGATATACCCCGTGCGTCGCATATAATGAAGTAACATTATAAGGGGGGGAGCAATATGGATAAAGAGAAGATCAAAACTAAATTTGGCGGTACCGGTCACAAAATTGATGATTTTGTGGAAGATACTGCGGAAAAACATAACTATCCAAAATGGAAGGTTTGGGTAGGGTTCGCCATCGCAGGACTGGCTGTTGTCGGCGTTTGTCGTCTGGCCGGGTGGATTTAATGTGGACAAAAAAACTTTTGTCATTGTTATTGGCCTGCTGTTTGCTGTGTTTGCCGGTTGGTACCTGTTCGGCTTACACGATAACGGAAGCAGAACTGACGCAGTTAGAAACCAACTTGACACAGTTAACGACTATCAACAGTCAACTATTGACCGACTTGGAAACATCGAAAACGGACTTGACGATAGCCAAAAGCAAGTTGGAAGAATCTCAGATACAGTTAGCGAAGCTGCAAGAGCAGTTAACCAAACTCAGGATAGAATCCAGCAAAGCCAAGATAGAGTTAGAACAAGCTCAGAAATTATTTCAGACTGCCAACGAATCCTTGCAGAAGTACGAGAAAGAGGTCAAGCAGGAGAAAAATAGATTGGTTTGGCAGCGCAATTTGTTTGCCACTGTCTGTATATATTTGCTGGCTAAATAGATTTTAATGCCCGAATTGT
>JAGGAA010000375.1 GCA_017889675.1 Bacillota bacterium
GTATTTGGTCGTATCGGTATTCCCATTGCAAAAGATATTATGAGTTTTGTTGTACTTACCTCAGCCTTATCAGCCAGTAATTCTGCACTATATGTTTGTTCGCGTTTACTCTGGTCAATGTCCAAAGACGGGCACGCACCAAAATGGTTAGGACATTTAAATTCGGGGGGCGTGCCCATTAACGGTATCTTTTTGACACTGTTATTATCTGCATTATCACTGTTGACCAGTGAATATGCTGCTGACACGGTTTATATATGGCTGATGTCCAGTGTAGGGTTGACTGGTTGCTTGATTTGGATTGTTATTTCTTGGTGCCAAATTAATTTTCGCAAACACTTTCTGGAAATTGGCGGTGATTTGAAAGACTTGGTTTTTAGAACGCCATTATATCCGGCACTGCCAATTGTGGCAATTATCTTGAATATTTGTATTATCGCAAGTTTAGCTTTCATTGATGGACAGGAGATTGTCCTTTATACAGGTTTGCCAATCATCATAACTATTTATTTGTATTACATTTTTATTCACAGCAAGCGTGAAGAAAAACCAGCAGAAATTAGCAAGTAAATTAGCAGAAATTCGAAAAATGCGGAGGCGATTCAGCATGATAGTATTAGATGGAAATTCCTTAACATTGGAAGATGTGATAAAGGTAGCACGCAGCTATGAAGAAGTCAGGCTCAGTAGTCAAGGTCGCGAGCAGATCATTGCCAGCAGACAGATCGTTGATAAAATATTAGAAGAAGAAAAACCTGTTTATGGTATTTCCACTGGGTTTGGCGATTTCAGCACCATCTTTATTTCAAAAGATGAAAGGGCAAAGCTGCAGCGTAATCTGATTTTAAGTCATGCTACCGGTGTTGGCGAGCATTTGTCAGAAGATGTTGTTCGCTCAGCCATGCTGCTTAGAGCTAATTCATTGGCAAAAGGTTATTCAGGGATTAGGCTGTCAACAGTAGAAATGCTGTTAAATCTCCTCAATAAACGCATATGTCCTGCAATTCCAGCTAAAGGATCAGTAGGTGCCAGCGGCGACTTAGCACCCCTTTCACATATGGTCTTGGTTATGCTGGGGGAAGGTGAGGCTTATCTAAATGGTCAGTTGATAACAGGTGCTGAGGCGCTAAAAACTTGTGGTCTAGAGGCAATTGTATTGAGTGGCAAAGAAGGGTTGGCATTGATTAATGGAACACAAATTATGACGGCGGTTGGTACGATTGCCTGGCATGATGCTGTTAATTTGATGAAGGCAGCAGATATTGCAGCAGGATTAAGCGTAGAAGCCTTAAAAGGTACCAGGGCGGCTTTTGATCCGCGGATTAGTCAGGTTAGAGCACATCCTGGTCAGGTTGCGACTACCCAAAATATGCTGCGCCTGACCGCCCATAGCGCTATCATTGCTTCTCATATTAACTGCAAAAAAGTACAGGATGCATACTCCCTGCGCTGTATACCTCAAGTGCATGGTGCCTCTAAAGATGCCCTTAGGCGTGCAGAGGAAACCTTGAATGTCGAAATTAATGCGGCAACAGATAATCCGCTCATCATGCCGGAAACAGGTGAAGCAATTTCCGGCGGAAATTTTCATGGTCAGCCGATTGCTTTGGTTATGGATTATCTTAAACTAGCAATTGCTGAATGACTTTTTGGCACCTCTCACACCAGGCGATGGCACAGCTAAAGCTCATCAAACCATTCGCAGTGTTGTACCGCATTTGGATGAGGATCGGATACCGGCACCGGATATCAAAACACTTCACAATTTAATTGCCAGCGGCAGATTAGTTGGAGAAGTAGAAGCGGTGGTTGGAAAATTGAAGATTTATTAAAATGAATGGATATACGCCAAAATATCGGTGTAGATAATTTGGGTATTTTATCAGACGATGGAATGTGCTAAAATGTTTTAGACTGCTAAACCAGTAATAGAATTGAAACTTAGGTGATGTAATGACGGTATCGGTTCGAAGTATTACGCTTATGGCCATCTTTATTGCTCTAAACATGATTTTAAGTAGGATTTGTAGCGTTCATATTCCATTTGAAGGTGTTGAAAGTATTAGAATCGGGTTTGGCACGCTGCCGTTAGTACTGAGTGGTATTTTGTTAGGTGCAAGGTTAGGTTTTCTTGCAGGCTTAATTGGTGATGTGCTGGGGTTTATCCTGGCACCGTCAGGTATATTTCTGCCAACCTTTACGATTGCTGCCGGCTTGCATGGTTTGCTTACAGGGCTAATTGCAGGAAGCGGCAAAATCAAAGAATGTTCGCGATGGCGTATGTATTTAGCAATTGCTGTAAGTCAGATTTTGGTTGCCATTATCCTAGTGCCTTGTTTACTGCAATGGCATTTTGGCATTCCTTTTTGGGTTACACTGCCAGCAAGGCTGATTACACAAGGGATTCTGATCCCGATATACTGCATGTTGATTTATGCTATAGTAGACAGAGTGAAATTTTGTTATCGTGAACAATCAGTAGGATCATCCCAATAGCCTATTCTGGCATGAAACCTCCTATACGAATTCCAGCGAGAATTCGTATAGGAGGTTTGTCTTTTTATGATGAATATATGTTGTTATTAGGTTAGTTTTGTCACAATTAGTACGCCAAATCTTACCCTTTTGTGAGTGGCTTTTTGTGTTATATAATGGAAATGAAAAAGAGGTGATATTTATTACACTAAATGAAATGTCTGCTCAATTATTTCAAAGGATCACAAGCAGTAATCAGGCTGTAACGATTTCTGCTTTAGCAGAGGCTTTGCACAGCACTCCGCGGCAAATTCGCTATAAGTTGGATAAAATAGATGAATTCCTAAAATACAATAAGTTTCCGCAATT
>JAGGAA010000164.1 GCA_017889675.1 Bacillota bacterium
TTAGTCGTCAAAAATTCACTTTCAGCAAAAACATCGTGTTTTACCAGATCAAGATAGTTATCAAATTCTTCGAGAGATAAGCCATAGGAATCTTTAAATGTAAATGAAGATTTTGCTAAGGTATCCGAAAAATTGTTTAACACATTGTCAATATCAACAGCTATTACTTTCATATAACACACCTATCTCTATTCACCTGTTGTCCCTGTTTTACAAGTGTTGTAATAGTAATTTTACACACATTTCTACCGGCATTTTATCTGTCTCAACAACGATCTCTGCTTTTGTGGGCGGCTCATACATATCACTAATACCGGTAAACTTTTGCAGTTGATGATTGCGAGCTTTTTTATATAATCCTTTACTATCACGTGCTTCGCAAATTTCTAGAGGACATTTAACATAGACTTCAGTAAATTCCCCATCTTCAAATCGACTCCGCGCCAAATCGCGGTCTGCTGCATAAGGAGAAATTAAAGCTACCAGCACTATAATCCCGGCATCCACAAAAAGCTTTGCAACTTCGGCAATGCGCCTGATATTTTCCTTACGGTCGGACGAAGAAAACCCAAGGTCTCCATTTAATCCTGAACGGACATTGTCGCCATCTAATACATATACCTGATATTTCTTATGAAAAAGTTGTTCTTCTACTTTTCTGGCAAGGGTGGTTTTCCCTGAACCAGAAAAGCCTGTCAGCCAAAATACCTGTGACGTATGCCCATTGCATCGCCGACGCTCTGTTTTAGTAACAAAACCTGCTGTCGGAAACAGGTTGTCCGTTCCTCTATCATGGCGAAATTCTCCGGTTTGTTTATTGGTTAGTGCCGCAGTAATAATACCGCCACCAACAATTTGGTATTCCTCAATGAGTACAAACCGCCCAAGCTCAGCATTATCATGAAAAGTATCAAATACCAGTGGCTGATCACTTGTCAGTATTGCCTCACTGACAAAGCCTGCCGGGAGAGTATCTGTTGCCACTTCACAAAGCTTACCAATATCCAGTACCTTAGTTAACTGCTCAATCCATACTCCGGTCTCCTGAAAACCTATTTTCAATTTGTAACGTTGCTGGGGCACAAGCGGTTGTCTGCCCAGCCAAAAAATCCGGGCGGTAAAAGAACGACTGACAAGTGGTGGGTGCTCCGATTTGGCTATAATCATGCCCCGCTCAGCAAATAACGGATCGGATAGCTCAAGGGCTACATTCTCACCTTGAATGGCCTGGTGAACGTTAGCTTCAGGCCAGCGTTCGATGGCCTTTACCGTGGTAACCTCGTGCGTTGGCCAAAGAATAATCTCATCACCAAGGGCGATCAAACCGCCTTCAAGGCGTCCAGCCAACAGCCGCCGCTGGCCAAAACGATAGACATCCTGCACCGGGATTCGCAAGGGAATCCCGGTATTTTCTTTTATTCTAAAAGCCTCCAACTGTTCTAGTACTGTTTTGCCGGGATACCAAAGCAGCTGCCTGGATTTTACAGCAACGTTATCGCCAGTAAATGCAGCTGCCGGAATATAGGCTTGTGCAGAAAAACCAATAGAAGCTAAAAATTCTTCATAGTCGGCCTTGATTTTCTGAAATACGTTTTGTTCCCAACCGACGAGATCCATCTTGTTGACCACAACCGCCAGCTGTTTTATCCCTAGTAACGTAAGCAGGTACCCATGACGCCGCGATTGCTCCTGTACACCCTCTGTGGCATCAATCAGCAAGATTGCAGCATCTGCCCGGCTGGCGCCGCACATCATATTTTTTAAAAACTCTCGATGGCCTGGCGCATCTGCTAAAATAAACTGACGCTTAGCGGTAGCAAAACGGGTTTGTGTAAAATCAATAGTTATTCCCTGCTCCTGTTCTTCTTCTAAGCCATCCAGTAAATAAGCAAATTCCAAAAGCCGTCCCTGCTCTTGCGAACGGGCAGTAGCAAACTCTATCTTATCACTGGTTACTTGTTTGGTATCATAAAGCAAACGTCCTATTAACGTGGATTTCCCATGATCAACATGTCCTAAAAAAACAACTGTCAGTTCACCGGTAATTTCATTTTGGTTTATTTCCATAGCCAGATCTCCCTTGTGAGCAGCATTAACATTTACATATAGCCTTGTGCTCGTAGTTTTTGCATTGCATATGTGTCTGCCTTATCCTGCGCGCGGCCTGCTCGCTCTGATTTCCCGATATTCTTCAGTTCTTCTACAATATCTTTCACCGTCATTGCCTGTGATTCGATTGGGGTTGTGCAAGGCCAGCAGCCTAGGCTGCGATACCGTTTTCCGTCACGGGCAAAATACAAGGTTGTGACAGGTATTTTTTCTTGCTCAATATATTCCCAAACATCAATTTCCGTCCATGATAGTAGCGGATGTACACGTACATGAGAGCCTGGCGGAAAATCCGTATTATACTGCGTCCAAATTTCCGGTGCTTGCTCTTTATATTGCCACTCAAAATTGGCATTGCGCACACTAAAAAACCGTTCTTTTGATCGAGATTTTTCTTCATCCCGCCTAATTCCCAGCAAAACGGCATCAAAGCCATGTCGCTCCACCGTTTGGCGAAAAGCTTCGGTCTTTAAAGCTGTGCAGCATGCTAACCGGCCTTGTTCCGGATTCATGCCTGTAGCTAAGGCAGTTTCGTTTTTGCCAATAACCAGCTGCAAGCCCCACTCCTGAATCAACCGATCCCGGTGGACAATCATTTCGGGTATTTTAAAAGTTGTATCAATATGCACTAAAGGTATCGGACAATTGCCGAGGAAAGCCTTTCTAGCCAGCCATAATAAAACGGTTGAGTCTTTGCCAATTGACCATAACATGCTTGGCTTTTTAAATTTGGCATATGCCTCACGAATAATATATATGCTTTCTGCTTCTAAATTCCTTAGTCTTTCCGTCATATAGTCACTCCTCATAGGTTTACTTTAGAGGTGGTAAAATAAGGCAAATTTCTTAAAAAAGGATCTCGTCTTGTTCCCCGAGGTAGCCGAAGCGCCGCATCACGGTCGCATGATTTCTCACAATCAGTGAGATTTGGGCTGGGGTTAGTACGTTACGATAACTCCCCACTTTGCCTTCCCGGAAAAAAGCAGCCATATTGGCAGGCTTTTCACGAAAGCCCGCGCATTCTTCCTGCTGTTTTAAAGTCTTAAAATCAGCTCCAGCTATTGCCTGCTGGATTTCTTTCGAACCTGCGGGGAATCCAGCAAAAGCTGCTGCCATTGTGAAGGTCTCTAAAGGCTTGGCATGCATATCTTCATAACGAATCACTTTCACCGGGAATTCCGGTCCATTTGTCCAACTTTCCACATGACCGCTCCAGGTCATCAGCGACTGTTTTAATTTGATATGCAAGTGGCGGGTACTACCAGAAAAACAATAGTTTGGATTGTTCATATGCTCAATCGCGGTGTCAACATCACATCCAAGATGAAAGGCCAGGGACACCGCTGTATCCAGGGGGTTTCGAATAATATATATGGCACCATGGCAGCCGCTTGTAGGGATAAGGGGCTTTCCATCCGCCAGAAAAGTGTAGGCATCATGTATTTTTATATATAAAGGCTTGGGGGCTTGAGCAGCCATATAGGCATAGACTTTAGGACGCAATACATCGATTTCTTCCGCAGTCAAATCGGAAGCCTCTATCCCTAGTATATAGTCAAAAATGCTTCGCAAACTGGCAGTTCCGTCTGTTTTCAGGCTATTAATATCTATCGAATCTTTATTTGCGCATAGTAAATGGCTAAGGAAGGTGCGGAACCAGGTATTGCCTGATTTAGGATAAGAGGCCAGCCAAAAGATACCTGTCATAAGCCTACCTCCTCCTCAAGCCGAGTTACTAGATCATCTAGCCAAAAACCATCCATAGGGTAACAGATGCGGAAGGTGTCAACAGCGTTCGCAAGTTGGCTGCATTGCTTTAGATGGGCTGGACGCCCACCTTTCCCCGATAAAAACCAGTAACGATAGGTATTAGTGTCGATTGTCGCGAGTTTCTCTGAATCTGTTACTTTGAGAAGTTGAACTTCTTTCGTATTATCGCGGGTCAGTTGACAGAACCACCTTAGTGGCACCGTTTTCGCGGAAAACATCCTATCAAGCGGAAGCTGATACTTTTCCAAATTTTTACGTACCCGTGGCAACAAAGCAATATCCTCTCCCAGTTCTTCCACCGCATCTGCCCAGAGCTTGAGCCGGGGATGGCCTGGGACAATTTCCGGCCGCCCCTTGCTGGACAATGAAATCACACATAACTCATCAGTCAAAAATTGATAATTTTTTTTGCAGAGCATACCTGCCAGGGTCGATTTGCCAACCCCGGAATCGCCACTGAGAAGAATCCCCTGACCGTTAATTGCTACTGCAGCACCATGCAGTACGAACTGCCCCCGCAACTGCAGCAAGGCGCCTAATACGGGTCCCAGTAGAAATACTTGCACGTCAGCATCAGCAGCAGTTACAAATGGTTCTACAATAATTTCGTGTCTATTGATTATATAGTAGCGGGCCACTCCGTCCAGGTTGAGTAAAAATTCCCCGGGAGCAACCTGAAAAAGTATCGCATTAATAATTGCATTTTCCAGCGAGTACGGCACAGTGCCATACCGTATTATCACATCTGGCGAGTCTTTCCCCTCTACAAGGCCTGGCAAATAAAAATCCGAAGCGATAGTTAACCCATAGGCCTTATAGAGAAATTGCTTCCGTCTCATTGTTTTCACCCAACCTCCA
>JAGGAA010000165.1 GCA_017889675.1 Bacillota bacterium
CCGATGTTGCCCTTATCCTGTTCTTAAGAAAGTTATACTTTCTGTTAGGGTAAGAAAATTCCTTCGGGATCGATTACCTGATAGAGTAATTCAACTTGTTTTTTAGTGGGTGGCAGTGTTTGCCCTGAAACACGGGATACATTGAGTTTAAAACCCACGTTATCAATAACATCCTGTACAGTAAAGCCGGGATGCACAGTATCTAAATACATTTCGCCGGTTTCATCAAAACGAAATACCGCCATATCGGTGATTACAGTAGATACTCCGCCTTTAAAATAAGACTTGTAGACTTCTTGCTTGGTCACCCATTCACCTGAGGGCCATTTTTTTACCCGCCAGCCAGGTGAAGTAACATAATCAACCTGTTCTTTAAACCGGCGTTTTTCCTGTACCATGATAAACACCGTTCTTTTCGCATACGAACAGATATCCGAATTGCCGCCGCTGCCAGTAAAACGCTTTTTCGGATGATTATAGTCGCCAAGCACGGTACAGTTTACATTACCATATTTATCAATTTCCGCACCGCCTAAGAAACCGAGATCAACCGTACCGGAATGTAGTTGCCCATAGAAGGCCTCAAACAAACCTGCGGCTTTGGACGCTTGGTAGGTGCAGCGGGCATCACCCACCGAAGTGGGCGTATGTAAAGGCCTGCCGTCAATACTACCCGCTTCATAAATACATACGGCATTAGGGGCGTGTTCCTGCTGAGCCAGCGTGATGGCCAGCATGGGCAATCCGGTACCTGCGAAAACAACATCACCATCATTTACTTCTCTGGCAGCAGCTGCCGCCAATAAATCGATCGGTTTAAACTCGCCAGGTTTGCAGTATTCGCTTGCATGGCTCACCTATCTTGTCCCCCTTTTGACCCTAGATGAATAGCCTGAAATTTTACTGGCCCGTAATTCTTCCAGTCGTCTGACTCCCAGCTTTTCCAAATAGTCTTCATGACTCTTAACACCAAAGATCCATTTTTCCGCAAACTCGTCAAATGCTTTCTGCTCCCGAATTTTGTTAAAGGCTTTTAGGAAGTCGGCATCAGCATCATAGTAAAATTGGGAACCTGTTGGATGAGCCGCCCAGGGACATTCTACAATATAGTCAATCTCATATCCCGAGGCCAAGTTTGCCGCCGGATCTCGTCGCAGATAGCTGTCTGGCACGATTTCTTCGCAGATGACAATTACGGTCTTGGAAGCTTTGATAACTTCGGCATCACTATAGCTTTGCGAGAGGATTCTCACAGTACCTTCATCCCCGACTATCGGCGCATACACCAAAGCCACGTCTGGGTTTACTGCCGGCAGCAGCGCACATTCTCCCCGGTTAAAGAACGGGTCATCAGCCATAATGTATTTCTTGGCAGGAATATTGCGATGCCTGCCATCCCGCAAGCCGGCTTTGGCTAATTGGTCATACTCAGGATTGAAAATATCGGTACCCATGGCTAAGGCACAGGGGAAGAACGGCAACCCTAATGCTCCGGCCATCAATCGTCCCACCGTATGTCCGTGGCTGTAATCATCTACCAGAATTTCCCCACTGATTTGCTTGCGGGCTAAATTCTCGCCGATTTTCCCCAGCATCTCCTGGCCCATCCAGGCTCCTTCCCAGATTTTTACGCAGCCTGCACCGACTAATAAATCACTATGAAAACCACCCTGCACTTCAAATAAATGCAGGTCTTTTTTCCTCTGACGTATCAACTCATAACAGAGCGCTACTGGGCGTCGCCAGATGGTAAAACCACTAAAGGTTATCTGGTCACCATCCTGCACCAACGCAGCAGCCTCGGCTAGATTAATTTTTTTCGGTTGGCTCACTTCAAGTCCTCCTCCATGTTACTGTTGGCATCACCCTTTGCACATTATACAACGCGGTAAAGATTTTTGCAGTTGGTGGTGTGTTGGCTATTTTACGTACGTAATAACCTGAGGAGTTATGCTCAAATATTGTGGACCTGTTTCAGTCATAACAAAGCTATTCTCTGTACCAATAGCCCCTTCAGGAAAAACAAATTTAGGTTCAAGTGCAAAAGTCATTCCCGGTACTATCGGCGTCTTCATGCCTTTCGCCAATATCGGCCATTCATCTAATTCCAGACCAATGCCATGACCAACAAATTTGACCTGGTCTTCCTTATAACCCATAAAATGATCCTGATACCCCAGTTCTGCTGCTAGCTTTACGGCCAACAGATAAGGTTCTTCGGCCAAAGTTCCTGGCTTAATGCTTTTTACAATTTCCCTTTCAATCAGCAAGGCAGCTTCATAAGCCTTAACCAATTTTTGGGAAAGTTCACCAATACAGAATATCCTGGTTTGATCACCAGTATAGCCTTTAACGATGGAAGTATAGTCAATATAAACAACCTCATTGCGGTTTATCCTTTTCCAGCCGGCCCCTGCCGGCTGAGCGGCATTAGGGCCCTGACCACCCACCGGCCCGTCGAAATAGTTGGGATAAAAACCGCTATCGCCGGTACACACAGTACCATAGAAAAAGTCCTGACTGAAGGCCCGCATCCTGCAGGGACCAGCATAACCGCGTTTGCGCATTTCAGCCTCAAATAAGGCGGCTAATTCCAATTCTGACATTCCCTCTCGTAAAAAAGAAGGCACTGCCAGGAACGCCTGGTCAATAACACCTAAGGCTCCACGCATTAGTTCAATTTCATATGTTGACTTAACAGCACGAATTTCTTTGATGTCAGGCGAAATATCAATAAACTCCGTAGTGGAAAAAATCTTTTGATAGGTCTTATATATATTGAAAGGCACTACATCTAATTCCAGACCGATTCTACCAACATCATTATACCCATGCGCTGCCAGAATTTCCGGAATTTGCTTGGGATTCTTGATGGCGACAATATTTTTTAATGGTGACTCTTGCTGACCACGTGTTAGACTCTTCTTCACCATAAGTACCGGCTGACCGCTGGTCGGGATAAACAAGTACGAGTTTTGCATCGTACCTGTAAAGTAAAATAAATCACTTTGCATTAAAATTAAGGCTCCATTGGCGGCTTGTTCAACTAGCTTTTGCTGGAATTTACTAATTCTGGATTCAATTTCGACTGTCGGTGTTAATTCCATGATGAACTTCCTTTCCTCTATATTCTATGTGCAACGCGTTAACACTCTGCATTTTTTTATTACTTCTTCACATACCTTTGCGCTACTTGCTCAGCCAGTGTGTAGGGATCAATTTCCTTATTAACTAGTTTCTCCACCATAGATTCCATTTCCCCACCATCATTCAATTCCTGTAAGATAGGTTGAAGAATACTGCCCCATAAGGCTTCATTAAGTTCAGCTGTGGTTTTGCGACGCAAACGATTAGATAAAAGCTTACTTTTTACTAAATATTGATAGTGTTCCTCTATCTTATCACACAAAAGATTCACACTCTCAGCAAATTTGAGGGGTTCTGCTATGCTCTCGACCTTCATAACCGGGATTGTCCATTGCTCGCTTGAGGCAGTATCGCCATTACGGGATAAAGAAGCAATATTTAATAACTCCTGATACAGTTTATTTGCACCGTCTCTGTCAGCTTTATTGATAACAAAGATATCGGCTATTTCCATCAAGCCTGCTTTAATAGCCTGGACGTCATCCCCCATCCCTGGTACAAGAACAACAACAACAGTATGAGCATGATTGATGATATCAACCTCTTGCTGGCCAACACCGCAGGTTTCGACAATTACCTTTTCTTTACCTGACGCTTCCACTACATGGATGGCTTCTCCAACAGCCTTAGACAGTCCGCCCATTGAGCCTCTAGTAGCCAAGCTGCGGACAAACACGCCACTGTCCTCGGCATGGCGCAACATACGAATCCGATCTCCCAATATAGCCCCGCCCGTAAAAGGGCTTGTCGGGTCAACTGCCAACACTCCCACAGTTTTTTCTTTTTTGCGGTAAGCTGCAATCAATTCATCAATCAGTGTACTTTTGCCAGCACCGGGGGCACCGGTAATGCCCACAATATGAGAATTACCGGTTGCAGTAAACAACTCTTTGATGGCCACATAGGTATCTGGTATTTGGTCTTCCAAATTTCTTATCAGACGGGAGGCAGCGCGAATATCGCCTGCCAGCACTCTTTTGCTTAATTCTTCCATCTTATTCACGCCTCAGGCTTTACATTGGTATTAATCCACTCGACAATAGCGTCCAGCTTGGTCCCTGGAGTAAATATCGCCTTCAGCCCAGCCTCATACAAGGCTGGCATATCTTGTTCGGGAATAATGCCCCCGCCAATAACGATAATATCTTCGGCATCTCTTTCCTGCAGCAGTCTGGCTACTTCGGGAAACAGGTATTTGTGTGCTCCTGACAAACAGCTTAACCCTACTAAATCAACATCTTCTTGAATAGCAATGGCTGCTATTTGTTCAGATGTTTGATGACAGCCTGTATAAATAACTTCAAAACCGGCATCACGGAAGCATCTGGCTAACACCTTTGCCCCCCGGTCATGTCCGTCAAGACCCGGTTTTGCTAATAAAACGCGAATTTTTCTCATCTTACTTGCCTCCTAAAGGGTGTTTTAGAATATTCCGGGGTCACGGTATTCTCCGTAAACCTCGCGATAGACATCACAAATTTCCTGAACAGTAGCATAGCTTTTAACAGCTTCAATGCAGTAAGGCATAACATTATCGCCTTTTTTGCAGGCACCAGCAAGGTCTTTCAGACATTCCTTAACCTT
>JAGGAA010000376.1 GCA_017889675.1 Bacillota bacterium
TAACAAACAAACGTTCTATAAGGAGGGTTTCCCATGCACATAACAGGCGATACTCCCAGTAAACACAAGCTATTCGTTGCCATCACTGCCGAACACGATATAAATGGCATAGTTAAGCCGACCATATTGCATTGGGCCGACGGTCGCAAGTGGGATATTGATAAGGTGTATGACGTTCGTCAAGCTGCGGCATTAAAAGCTGGTGGCCAGGGCCTGAGATATACCTGTCGGATTGCAGGGAAACAGGTGCTTCTGTTCTGTGATGAGGGTAAATGGTTTATTGAGAGGTGATTTTAGCCCCTGGACACCACATAGGTGTGCCGTCTACCTTATGGTAGGCGGTTTTTTGCTGTCATTTTTTACAGGAATATATTAGATGATGTAGAATAATATCCCAATGAGCTACAGAGAGAAAAGTATGAGGAAACATGGACACTCATAACAGTATCAATGAAAAGACAAACAGCTATGGCTCTGGCAGCAGTATTTGCAATGAGCGTAGCAGGAACTGCACTGGCTGCTACTGCTAATCCTTTCGTCGACGTACCGGCAAAACACTGGGCGTATGACTCCATCAACAAGCTTGCTCAAGCCGGCGCAATCTCCGGTTACGGCGATGGCACCTACCAAGGTGACAAAACCCTTACTCGTTATGAAGTTGCTACGATTGTAGCTAAAGCAATGGCTAATAGCGACAAAGCTGACGCTGCAACTCAAAAAGAGATTGAAGCTCTGAAAGCTGAATTTGGCACAGAACTGAGCAATCTCGGCGTCCGTGTTGATAATCTGGAGAAAAATGCTTCTAAAGTAAAATTCACCGGTGAAGTTCGTGAACGGTATGAATATATAGATAATGCTAAACTTAGTATTGGCACTAATGATCAATCGGAAAATACCAGCACTACTCGCCTGCGCTTGAACATGGAAGCCCCAATTGATAATAACGTTATCTTCCATGGACGCTTTGAATCCGAATCAACGTTTGGTAATTCCGATGGTAATAATACTTCGAAGTTAACGCAAGCCTACATAAGTGGCAATGCAATAGGCTTGGAGTATAGCTTTGGCCGTCAACCCATCTGGCTGGGGCAGGGTATGATTGCAGATATTACTGGTGACTGTGATGGTTTACTAGTTAGCGGTGGTAAAGATGTAAAAGTTACTTTAGGAGCTTTCAAGACTACACAAACATATATCGAATGGGCTAGCGCGTTAGAAAGAAACGGGAATTTCCAGGCAGCAAATATTGATGCAAAAATAACGGATAATTTGCATGTTTCACTTTCTTACCTTAAGGATCAAGATGGTAATTATTACAAAACATCATCTGCTGGTATAAAATATACTGGTATCAAGAATTTCACTATTAACGGTGAATATGGACAAAATGAATCTAAAATTGTAAAGAAATTCGCCCCATTATTAAGCAGCCCTGAAGAAAACCCCAAGGCATGGATGGGAAAAATTTTGTATAAAGGTGCTAAAGGAGATAAAGTAGGTTCATTTGGTACTTGGGTAGGCTACAGAAATGCTGATTTTGGTTTTGATTCTTGTGACCTGACTACACTTGACAGTGGTAATCAAAGTATATTCGCTAATTTAGATAATGTTAAAGGTGCTGAATTTGGCGTTGAATACACTGTATTTCACAATGGCATCTTTACTGTTCAATACAACGATATGAAGTTAAAAGACGATTGGGGCGGATTGTTAAAAAATGACGTGAAAAACTTCTTTGCTCAGTTGGTTTACAGCTTCTAATTAATATCCAGGCGGATTTCCTGGTTACTCCAATATAAGTAGTTACAGCCCTCGGCGTGTGCCGGGGGCTTTGTTTTAGGAGAACTAGTTCATCCTGGTATATAAGTGACAGACCAATGATGATTTTAGAAAGCTGCCAACGATTATTTTTTTTGATTGGTGATTAAATCTGCCATATCATTTTTAAACGTTGGGTCATTGATCATTTGTCTAAGGGCGGCTGCAAGACTTGCCTTTTCAGTAAATGGGAGGCCTTTTGGAGCTGCAATGCCGTTCCAAAAACTTAAGGCGACATTGATGCCTTGTTCTTTTAGAGTTGGCACATTCTCAAAGCCAGGAATGGTTAAACGTTTTTCTACGGCTACTCCAAGAGGTCTGATTGTGCCATTTTTGATATGTTCTTTAATAGGAGCTGGAGTAGTAATAATGAGTTGTATATGCCCCCCTAGTAAAGCAGCCAAGGATTCCGAATCTCCTTTGAATGGAACTTGTACGATATCAATGCCTGTTTCCTGTGCAAATGCCTCACCCGTAATATGTACTGCCGAACCAAGTCCAGCGTGACCGAACTTAATCTCGCCAGGATGTTTTTTAGCATATTCGACCAAGTCACTGAGGTTTTGCCATGGCTGATTTGTCATAGTACTAATAATTGTTGGTGCAGTTACAACCTTGGCCAACGGGTCCAGAGCGGAGAGATAATGATATCTGGTTGGTCCATACAGTGGTTGCAGCATCACACTCACCGGAACAACCCCGATGGTATAGCCATCCGGACTTGCACCAGCTAGTTCATTCATACCAATAGTGGCCCCTCCTCCTGGTTTGTTGACAACGACAAACGGTTGGCCGAGATGTTGCTGCGCATGTTTCTCCAGCGTTCGCGCCACCATATCCAGACCACCGCCAGCAGCAAACGGAACAATTATCGTAATTGGCTTAGCTGGGTATTTTTCTATAGTTGCACTTTCTTTTGCTCCCATGTCACAACCTCCTAGCGTAATTGTTATGCCTAATAGGCAGGTAATCAAAATAAGCAAAACCCGTTTTAAATTCATTATCCGAAATTCCATCTCCTCTCATAATGGCATCATGAAATGATGCTTTTTTCTTAGGGGTTCGTTCAGATGGTATCACTCCCTATCAATTGTTCATTTCTTGTAAAATTGTGTAATATTATAATTAATACCACAAAATAACATTAAATTCCTGCTTTTGACAAAGTTAAAATTAGATACAAAAAATAGCCGGGGTTAGCGGCTAGAAATGGGTTAGCGGCTAGAAATGCACTACTAAGTTTGTCTACCGCAGGTTTCGTGTCCTCGGCACCAATATCTAAAAGACCTCGCAGTCATTGCGGAGTCTTTCATTTTCAAAGTCTCGTGGGTCTTGACAACACAATGCTCTAACTCCGATTTTGGGACTGGTTATTTAACCGGTCCTCTTTTAATTATTTGCGCTTTTTGGTTCTCGTTGTTTGTCAAGATAATTGGTTCCACTATGGTGGCTAATGCGCAATTGATAGTCAATTAGCAAATAAAAATGCCGATTTAGATAACAATTTAGCTATACTGTCTACATAATTCTGGTATAATTGTAATAGTTATACTCTTTACATGTTTTTTTTATTATACCCTTCGAACGTGAACTGGAGGCGGCTTTTTTGAAATCTAATTTTTCATTTCTACAAGAAAGATGGTCTTTACTTACTACTATTGGCGATATGGCGGAAAAGATGACGGCTACGAGTCAATAGAACAAGCCTCAATACTAACTGAGTTTGCCTACAAACTTGGTATTTGGTTCATGCAGACCTATGGGGATTGGAATTATGAGCCCACTGGCTTTGTCATGCCTGAAGATACAAGTAAAAATATTGATTTTAACACTACCATTAAGCAACAGGAAGAAAAAATTCAAGAACTTACCGAAACTATCAAAAAGACTTCTTCAGCCAATCCTGTAGTTTCCCTTGTTGATCGGAGGAAAAGAAGCCATTCGACAGCCGACAAAATCAACCTATCTGAAAAAGAAACGCGCTACCTCATTGACGAGCAGCTAAGAAAAGTCGGTTGGGAGGCTGATACCCTTACTATCAGGTATTCGAAAGGAACAAGGCCGCAAAAAGGCAAAAACTTAGCGATAGCAGAATGGCCTACTGACTCGACTGTTGGCGATAGGGGTTATGTAGATTATGCCTTATTTGTTGGTCAGCAATTGGTAGGTGTTGTTGAGGCAAAGCGCCAGCTTGCTGACATTCCTTCTGTGATTGACTATCAATGCAGGGAATACGCTAAAAATATCAAAACTGAACATGCCGGTTATCTGATTAGCCGGTGGGGAGATTATCAAGTACCCTTTCTCTTTGCCACCAACGGCAGAAAATATCTAAAGCAACTGGAAACCAAGTCAGGCATTTGGTTTTTAGACGCCCGGAAATCCACCAATATTGCCAAAGCGCAGCAAGGCTGGGTAAGCCCGCAAGGTGTAATGGAATTACTTGTCCAGGATATTGATAAAGCCAATCAGGATTTAAAACACACGAGCTATGATTTATTAACCGATAAGGACGGTCTTAACCTGAGCGCTTACGGCAACGCCCGCACTGCATACTACCGAAATCTTTGGCAAGCCGGTATTTACCTATTCCTACCGGGAAGCCGTCATTGAGGGCTATTTGGTTGACCATGATGCCCCGCATAACCTGAAAACCAAGCTGTCTATTGAAGGCATCCGCTATAAAAAAGGGGACATTGTTGCCATCTATGACCCCGTTACCGGCGAGATAACCAACAGTGACGAGTTGGAAGACGAACTCAAGTTTGACATTGAGAGCTTTAATCGAAAAGTCATAACTGAGCCGTTTAACCGAACTGTACTGGAAGAAATCGCAAAATATATCAACCCGGACGGCCAAGGCAAAACACTCATCTATGCAGTTGATGATTCGCATGCCGACCTTGTTGTCAAACTATTGAAAGAAATCTATGAAGACTATGGCGTAGATAATGATGCCATCATGAAAATTACCGGTTCAGTCGGCGGCGGCAATAAAAAGAAAGTGTTAGAGGCCATCAAAAAGTATAAGAACGAGAAATACCCCAATCTGGTTGTTACCGTTGACCTCTTAACAACCGGCATTGACATTCC
>JAGGAA010000015.1 GCA_017889675.1 Bacillota bacterium
ACCATGCGTTTTTTCCGTCATTTTCATCCAAAAATGACCGGTATCAGGTTGTGGTTTTGCAATTGGTGACCAATCATTTTCAACGTGTTCATCTTTACAAACTAGTTGACAGTTATAGCAACCATTGCAGTTTTCAACATCAATGACAAAAACTTTCATTTATTTACACCACCTTAGTTTTTTTCAATAACTCTGGAAGTCAGAATTTGTCCAGAGTGCGGACAATAGGGTCTGTTGAATTGCTCCGGATATTGCTTAGCTAATTCAAGTTCATCTACTTTACTAATTCCAACTAAGAAACCGCTAGTAACCTCACCTGAACAATTTTGGGATACGGTGTTGGTGGGGCAAATTAGGTTGTTTGCACCAGCGCGATCGGATTCTCCGGCTACAATTGGGTCAAGGCGGGATCCATGATCCTGATAAATGACATGTGGCATGATTCTTTCTGTTACATACGCTGCACCAAGCACCCAGCCGCGTTCATTATGAAGTTTTACAACATCACCATGTGCGATGCCTTGCTTTTTAGCATCAATCGGATTAATCCATACCGGCTCATACATATAACCGTCTCTAGCTCTCATTTTGCAGGTAGGAATTTCGCGTAACCAGGTTACATCATCCATGTTTGCATGTACCCGCCAGCGAGGATGGTTAGAGACTAACAAGCCAGCGAGGATGGTTAGAGACTAACAAGTAAGGATATTGCTCGCTTCTTGGATGCAAATAGCTTTCTTGGTGGGTTTTACCAAAAGGAATAAATTTCGGATGTGGGGGACGTTCTTCGTCATCCGGGAAATATTCAGAAAGATTTTCAGAAGTAAATTCTAGTTTTCCAGATGGAGTCGTCATTGGGTTTGCTTCTGGATCATTCGCAAACTCACCGAACCCTGGGACAACGTCTTTCCAGTTCTCATCGGTAGGAACAACGCAGATTTCTTTTTCGCGGAACTCGTCATAGTTCATTAATGTTTGACATCCAGACATTTCAAAGCCCCGTTTAATCAAATCTTCATAAGTCATGCCTTTAGTGTACTCTTCGTATACACCTAGCTTTTTGGCAATTTCCCTAATATGGCTTTGGGAATTAAAGTTTTCGGTAAAAACTGACCGGAAATATCGTAGGTAGCGCCATTATAAGCACCACCAACATTTGGAATTACTTTCGATTTAGGACAAGGATAATATTCATGTAACCCGTATTGGCCGAATTCGATGAATTTTAATTGACCACGCCCTGGTTTGCCAAGGCCTTGCATGGCAAGTAAGCAGCCTTCCAAACGGGCAGGTTCACTAGAATACCCTGAACGGATATAAGAGCCGCCGTTGCAGTGACCAATTGTCGTAGCGTCTTTTGCCCATTTTCTAGCCAGCGCTTTGATCGTATAGGTTGGAACACCACAGATTTTTGAGGCCCACTCTGGAGTTTTCGCTTCGCCATCTTCTTCGCCCATGACGTATTGTTTCATGGGTTCAAAGCCAACCGTATGAGTGTCGATATATTCTTTATCGTAAGTATCTTCTTTAATCCAAGTATACATAATTGCCAATTGTAAGGCCGCATCTGTATTAGGAATAACAGGAATCCATTTATCAGCCCAAACAGCGCCGCTATAGTTGAGGTCTGGAGAAATATATACTGATTTTATACCAATTTCTTTGAACCAACGACTGAGACGACTTGGATTTTGCCCACCCCAACCCCAAGTATTGGTTTCAGGATCACAGCCCCAGTACAATAGCATTTTTGTATTGTTGGAAACATCCCACCACATATTTTTTTGGAGACCTTGGCCAATAGGCTCACAACCCCAAAAATGCTTAATACCCCAGTACCAGCCTTCCCAACTATCGGCATTTCTTGCTTGCGTAGTCGATCCGCCAAGTAATTCAAGAAGATTTTTTTGACAACCATGTGGACCATGGATTGCTTTGGTTTCACCATGGCCGTCACCTTGGGAAAGGATAGCATATGGACCATATTGTTTATGAATACGTTTGATTTCATTAGCGATGATGTCTGTAGCTTCATCCCAGCTAATTCTTACAAATTTGCTTTCCCCACGATTTTCTGTATTTCTCTCACCATTGGGGTCCCAGTCAACCCGTTTTAACGGATAAAGTACACGGTTTTTTGAAAACATTCTCTTTTTATATATATAACTGAATGGAGGCAACAGAGTCTTCATTTTGGGCTCAAACGTTTTGCCTCTAACTTCAATTTTCCAAGGATTAAGTTCTTCTTGCTTGTATTTTTTATCAAACTTAGCAGGACGAATACGTAATACTTTACCGTCTTTTACATCAACTTCTGCGGTATTCGCTCCAATGCCAAAACCACAAAAACCAAGTCCTTTATAATAGGTTTTTATTTCGCTATTCTTCTTAGACATTTTTTTCCTCCCTTACTTAATTAGATATTTAGTAAATGTAGCTATAACCGAAACGTTACCTCCTTCTCTGTATAAACTCCTCTTCAGCTCCTGTCTTGCTACTTACTATAAAAGTATCTTCCTGTTAAATCTATTAGCCATACCAGAGTCCGTGCTAAAGTAGCTGAAGATGAAAAAGTATGAGAAACATCTACAATGATATAAAAAGCAAAAACCGTGCCAAAAGTAAAAGTTTACTATATCTAAACATAATAATCTAACCTTTTTAAATACAATAAACACTTACCCTTGTGTGCTTAGAATCCAATCAACAAGCACATCTGAGCCTACATTTACAAAGCCAAAAAATCTTCAATAATTTTGCAAAATTTGGAGTTAGAGAGATAATATTCAATTGTTTTTTTCATAAAACAGGCTACATTTGGACGCAACATTTTCCCACCCTTGCGACTTCTTCCGGCTTATGGGATTCCCTTGATAGAACTCTATACTATCGCTAATTTACTTTCGGTAACTCGTGAGCGATCAGTTGTAAGCATAACAGTCAGCGCACTAATAAGCGGAACACAGGCGAAAGCAATAAAATTCATCGGCACAGAAACCTGGTTTGCTAATAAAACACCGCCAACCATCGGGCCAATAATACCGCCAATGCGGCCGATACCGTAACCCCAAGTTGTACCTGTCGCCCGGATGGTCAACGAATAATTCTGGGCAATATATGAGCCTGATACTCCCATTAGTGCATGTTGACAAGCACCGGTGAAAAAAATCATCACCGACAGCAGCATCGGCGTTTTAATTACTCCCAATACACTGGTAAAAGCCGCAATAATAATCGTGATAGCTAATAATGTCCATCTGCCGCCAAATTTGTCCTGAGCCCAACCAGAAAGTGGAATCCCCACAACAAATCCTGCATTCCAAACCAGAGTAAACCATAAACTGAAGTTTAGTGACCAACCCTGTAGTGTCATTAATTTAGGTAACCAGACTACAATGCCAAAGGTAAACACATAATTAGCAATCATCATAATCCATAACAAAATCGTGTTTCTTGCCTCGCCAGCCTTGAACAAAGCTAAAGGATTGTCCTTACCGGAATGTTGACAGTTAAATTTGTAATCGTCCTCTGTCGTGGGCGTAAACCCTGGGTTCGCGGCAACCAACACCTGAGCAATTTTTTCTCGTTTCCCCTTTTTCAAATAATACGCCAATGATTCAGGCAAAAAACATTGCCAAATAACTAAGAGTAAGGGAACAGCCGCAGCATAAAACATGACCCGCCAACCAAACTCAGCTAACAGAGCCAGTCCTACCAGGGTTGCCAAAACGGTACCTATGGCTTGACCGGACGTAACCCAAACAACGAGGCGACTCCGGATAGGTTTGGGAGAATATTCTGAAGTAAACGCAACAACAAGAGGAAAAGCCCCTGCCAATCCCATACCGGCAATAAAGCGGTACACTGCAAACTCCGTAAATCCTCGGGCAAAACCTACTGCCACAGTAAAAATACAATAAATTGCTGTCGCCAATATAATGGCGCGCCTTCTCCCAATCCACTCAGCAATTGGCCCAAAGGCAAAAGATCCTAGAATCATTCCTGCAAAGCCATAGCTGCCTAGCCAGCCGATCTCAACTGGACTTAAATGCCAGTCTGCCATAAGCGACGGGATGACCAGTGAGAAACAATTGAGGTCAAATCCATCAAAAATTGATGTTAACATGCAAATGACAATAATGTTACGGTAAAACCTGTTAAAACTACTCTGGTCAATTACCTCATTGATGAAAACTGATCTCATCCAAAAACCTCCTGTTTTGATTTTTTAAATAAATTACTTGTGCATTAATCATGCCAAATTGCAACAACCATTAAACTGCCCAGTTAGCAGCCTTACAGAGTTACTGACCTTTTTCATTTCTAGGAATTACCTCGCAAAAATGGGAAACTTCCTATTTCTGATTTTTTATTTTTCAATTATCGAGAATTATCATCATATTAACTAGTAATTTTTTTCCTCTAGACAAAAAGAGTGAGGCTTGGGAAACTTAGATAAGTTTTCCAAAGCCTCACTCTATCTTACTTTGTTTGCAATGTTAACTTGCACCACGACATATACATATATTACCGTGCTTACATCCTAAACTTATTAACTGCTCCTTGTAACTGCTCTGCCAATTGAGCTAAATGGTGGCTGGAAGAAGATATTTCTTCCATTGACGCCAATTGCTCCTCTGTGGCAGCCGAAATGCTTTGTGTCTGACTAGAAATCTCACGGCTAAAGGTTTCAACTTCTTTCATTGATTCAACTACTTGTTGACTGGAAGCAGCAAGCTGTTGCATGCCGTCGGCTGCCTCTTGGGCAATCGAAGCAACCTTTTTTATATGCAGGTCAATATCAGTAAAGGCTTTACCAGCCTGATCAACCACGTCAGATCCTGTTTTTACTTCTTGGGTGCCGTTAGCCATTGCAATTACAGCCTTATCGGTTTTACTCTGAATATCACCAATGAGTGTTGCAATTTGTTTAGCTGCTTCTTGGGATTGCTCAGCCAATTTTCTAACTTCTTCGGCTACGACGGCAAAGCCCCGTCCCTGTTCGCCTGCTCGCGCCGCTTCAATCGCAGCGTTTAACGCAAGTAAATTAGTTTGACCAGCAATACCGGAAATTGTTTCGACAATTTGTCCAATTTCTTTAGACTGTTCTCCTAGTTCGGCAACGACCTGGGCAGAATTATCTACTGTCTGCCGGATACTATTCATTTGACTAATAGCACTTTCAACAGCTTGATTGCCCTCCGCTGCCGCACTCACAGCCTTAGCTGTAATATCGATTACATTTCCTGTTTTACTGGCCTCTGCATGAGCGCCAGACGCAATTTTTTCTACAAGCAATAGGGCCTTATCGACAACAGCTACCTGATCGCCGACTCCCTGAGCCGTACTTGTAACTGAAGTACTTACCTGACCTGCTACTTGCGCTAACTGCTCGGCATTAGCAGTTAGTTCTTGCGAAGACGCAGCAACCTGCTCGGACGATCCGTTGATCTGTTGTACCAGACCACGTAAATTACCTACCATCGTTTCAAAAGCGTGGGCCAAATGCCCCATTTCATCCTTAGAGGAAATATTGATACTGCTCAAAGAGAGATCACCATCAGCAATACGCTCCGCTGCATCCTTGAGTATTTTCAATGGCGCAGCAATCTTATTCGCCACTATCAGCACAATAACAGCGGCAATAAGTAACACAATCAAACTTATGGTTAGTGATGTCCAAGTAAATGTTTTTAATTTTGCCTTTACTTCACTACTCGGCACATTTACGGCAATTGACCAGTTATACCCTGGAATCGGCGCATAAGCTAGATATTTGCTAGTTCCAAGATAGTCATAGCTCACAATTCCCTGCTCTCCCTTAGTCATCTTTTCAGTAGCTGTTTTTAATTCCGGAGGTGCATTAGGGTCAGTCATGCTACTGACTTTGTTGACTAATTCTTTGTTAGGGTGCACCATTACTATTCCGTCTCCTCGGATTACATAGGCATACCCAGTATCACCGGCTTTTATTTCCAGAACTATTTTTTCGATTTCCTCAATATTAATTAGGGCCACAAGTACACCGGTGATACGATTTCCAGCGCGAATAGGAGTCGAAACAGCAACTACTAATTTATTGGTTTTTTTCGAAACTACAGGGTCAGAAACAACAGTTTCCCCCTTTATTGCGCGTTGGAAGTATTCGCGTTCTGCTAAAGTCCCTGTTTCATTTTTATAGTCAACATAATCGCCTTTGCCATCAATCCAAATCAAACTTTCATAAATCTTAGCATTGCTCAGTTCTGCATTTAAATAAGGTACTATTATTTCACGAGTGCCGTTAACAATGACCGGAGAACGAGCAAGTGTTGCAATATCTCGTTTATTGCTGTCCAGCCATCCGCCGATTTGGACGGAACTGCCTTGCGCTTTACTGGCAAGATCTGTTTCGACATCTTGTAAAATGATTTTTTCCGCTTGCCAATAGTTCAAGCCTGATAATAGACCTAGTGCAATTATCAGTAAAGTAATAATAATTGCACCCAGTTTTAATTTTATACTGTTCATTTTTTCTCCTCACCATAATGAAATTGGGTAATGCCCCTAATAAAAACAAAACTCAACTTCTATATAATTAAAAAATTAGCACTCTACCTCAAGCACTTCATATTCCATTGATCCCATGCCAACTTTGCTCGCGTGTTCAACCTGGACATTTCCATTCTGTTGATTATTGCTTCTGCACTCACGGGGATGATCATCTGGTAAGAACCATATCAACAATAATCGTATTAACCGATATAATGCAAATTTTTTCTGCTACGATCATCCCTGTAAAAGTAGAATCCACAAGCTAACAATATGAAACCAAACTGAGAATTTGCTATATCCTTTGAGGAAAAATAAGAAGCCGGGTAGAACCGAACCACTTACAGAATTATAGTATTATAACAAGAATATTTATTTTCCTTATTACATTATTAAATTTATGTAAATAGCCGACTCTACCCTAATTACCAAATTACTTAATCTAAAGCAGTTTCTAAGTTTTCCTCTTCGCTGCGTTTTTCTAAGGTTCTAAAAATAAACGCGAAAACTAGGCCCGCGACGTTTAAACCTAAGGCAACCCAGAAGGCTTGTTCATAATTTCCTGTAGACTGTCGGACAGTGGCAGCGGTCATCGGACCAAAAATTGCCGCTAAACTGAAACCAATAAAGGTAATTCCATAGTTTACGCCAAAATTTTTCAATCCGTATCTTTCGCTGATAATTGATGGCATTGTACTCATGAAACCACCAAAAACTGCACCAACAGCGATAGCGGAAGCAGCAAATCCGGCTACGGAATCTGTTAATGCCAAGTTCAACATACCTAAGGCTGAAAGGGTATACATCACCATAATGGTATTTGCTCGTCCAATTTTATCCGATACGGCACCAAAAATAATTCGTCCTAAAGCATTGGATACAGCAACCAAGCTAACAAACAAAGCTGCGTCCATGGGGGACAACTTAAACATTTGTTGCCCAATCGGCGAGGCGAAAGCGGTAATCATCAATCCTGACATTGCTCCGCAAGTAAGCATGACCAGAATCACCCACCACACGCCGTCACGCAACATTTGAGACCAAACCATATCGCGAGCGGCAGGCTTGGAAATTTTAACATCAACAGGGGGATTCCAGCCCTCTGGCTTAAAACCCGCCGGAGCATTCTTTATTACCATTGAACACAGCATGATAATAACGAAGAATACGGCACCAAAAATTTTGAAAGTAGTTAATACACCAAAGCTGGTAATTAACGAACTGGCAATAGGGGCAACAATTGTAGCTCCGGAACCATATCCGGCTGCAACTAGACCTGAAGCTAAACCCCGTTTATCGGGGAAAAATTTTACGGTATTACCTAGTGTTCCGGCATAAATAACCCCACCGCCGATACCAGCAAGCACACTATAAGTAACGTAAAGCATTTCTACGCTGGATACAAACCCGGTTATAAATAACCCTACACCAAACATAATACCACCAATAATAATATTGGATTTTGAGCCTAAACGGTCTTGAATGTACCCCCCTCCGATCATCGAGACCGGACTTAAAGCATGATTAATTGTAAAGGCCAAAGCAATGGAGGTTGCAGCCCAGCCAAAGGTTTTTCCTAACGGCAAGGCAAACACACTCCAAGCATATAATGTACCTATACAAATGTTAATTACCACTGCAGCAACAAGAATTAGCCATCGATTGTACGTTTGTTGTGACAATTGTTTTACCTCTTCCTATACTGTAATTTCGATTTTTGTGTCAAATAAAGGCTCATTATTTCGGCTTCAAATGCGACATAGATAAAACTGTGATGTAGAAAAGTGTTTTGGGGTGCCAAAGGCAAAAATTCTAGTGTTTTTCGCTTAAATAAAGGCAGGCCTAATTATCTGGCCTGCCTTTATCCACTTACAACTTCCAGTGAATCAATTATTCATCAAAAGTGATAATCTTACTTTTTGTCTTCGTCTTTTGGTAATTCGGTCTTACAAAAAGGACAAACTTTTTGTTTAATGCCTGCCATCGCTGCGATTTTCTTACCACAGTTCGGGCATATTGTCGGCTTGGATAAGGCTGCTGGTCTAAAACACATTATATTGTACCTCCTTTATTGTTTAGTAATGCTCCCATCGTTTTTGCGTATTGGTTTCTACCCACCTCCTTTTATCGCTGTTTCGGGTTAATTTTCATCATCCCTCAAACGTGCTAATTTCGGCTTGCTAATAAGATAAGACTTGGCTTGTGCCGACGTCCTTTAGGACGCCGGCACAAGCTTTAGTCGTTCTATCCAGGGAAAGGTAACCTTTCCATCTGGATAAATAAATAACTATAGCCTGAATAAAATCAGAATTGCTATCATTCTTTAAAAATATTATGCATTAACTATGCCAACTTATTGCAATCATGATAAACCTGTGTATTACAAGGGTTAGTCCCGATTTTTCTTGCCTCTTACCGATAACTGCAGGTCTCGTTTTGAGATTCTAAAACGTTTGCTTAAAAGCTCGCAAATCAGAAAAATCAAGCGATATAAGCTACTCTTTTTTTTAATCACAATATCATTTTAGGATTTTCTAAAATGCCTACCATCGCTATTTGTATTGTACAAATCATTCAAAAATTATAAGGATCATGGTGGTTTGTCTTACGATCTTTGATTCACAACTTCAGCCTTAGTTTCAAATCGCTTGCCCCGGCGACAACAAAACACCCCTGCAATACAAATTACAGTAAATATAATATAAGCAGTGCGAAAACATGTTACTAACATGTGATTATAGCTAACCGCATCGATCCCATCTAGGTAAACTGACATAACCAATGTCACGATAGCCATACTTATTGACTGACCAATATTCCGCATAGTTCCCGCTATAGATGAAGCAACTCCATAATCACTTTTATCGACAGCCCCCATAATAGCGCTATTATTAGGTGCTGCAAATAAAGCAAACCCGGCTCCGGCAATCGCCAAACTACCTGCAATCAACCAAAGGGACATTTCTGAAGTAACAAGGCTGAATGAAAATAGTCCTACTGCGCTTAGCGCCATACCATAGGAAGTCACTACCCGTGGATCAAAATGATCAGCTAAGTAGCCGCCAAGTGGCGCTAATAAAGCCGTAATTAACGGCTGAGAAATCATAATCAGGCCAGCTACATAGGAATCACATTTCATAACAAGTTGAAGCTGTAATGATACAAGAAATGCTATCGCAAATGTAGCACTATAATTGATCATGGCAGCTAAATTGCAATAAGCGAAAGCTGAGTTATGATGGAAAATCTGTATCCGTAGAAGCGGACAGGCTTGTTTTGATTCATACACAAAAAAATAAACCATGAGCACTAAGCCAATGCACAAACAATAAATGGCCCACTCCGTTTGAGCTAATGATGAAAAACCGAATAACGATAAGGCAAGCGCTAATACATAGCATACACTTCCTTGAAAATCAAAAGATTCCCCTTTAGCCCCCGTCCACTCTCCCCTAAGACGCCAAGCAGCCAGTAACGTTGCCAAAACACTTGCGAACCCAGTCAAATAAAAAATAACTCTCCAACTGAAATAGTGGCTAATCAATCCGCCGAGAGAAGGCCCCAGTGATAACCCAATGTAAGCAACTGCAGTACAAAGTCCTAATACTTGCCCTCGCCTATGGGGTGGATAGATAGATGTTATGATGGCCATGCCGGTACTATAAATCATAGCACTGGCGATTCCTTGACATATTCTAAAAAGGATCATCCACCATATAGACCAAGCCACTCCGGATAATAGGGTAAAAAGGGAAAATAAAAACATTCCGATTATAAAGACCCTCTTCCGGCCAATAATGTCACTTAGTTTACCAAATGGAAGCAAAAAAGCAGCGGTAGCAAGAGAATAGCCTGTTACCAACCAGCTAAGAAGCAATGTCTGGCTGAAAAATTCAGTGCCAATAGCTGGAATGATAAGATTAACAGCACTGGTCATAAAAGGTGTTAAAAAATAGGCTGTCATTACAACAACTGTTGCAGTTTTTTCCATTGTAAGTTGTAGTTTCATGATTATTTTCCTCCGTTGTAGACTAGATCTGCTCTATCACTAATCGCCTTAGAATCTAAGGCGACCCCCAAACATATGATAAAAACAAGCTGTGACAAATCTACTTCAACAAAAGAATCTATAAGATTTAGTCCAGTTAAAAGTAACATTGCACTTTTACAGATAAACGACACTCTAGCCACTTCCTTAATTATTTATGATGCCCACAAACCACAACTGGTCCCTTAAATAAAGGGACCAGTTGTGGTTTGTACACCGATACATATAATTTAGCTTACAAATTACCTATCCTATCCCATTTCTCACCAACTTGCTTCTTATAATGCATTACTAACCCGTTCCTGAGCAAGTTGGTCGAGAGATTTCCCTTTGGTTTCTCGTTTAACAAAAAGATAGGCCGCAAATCCGCCGATAACTGCCGGAATAATATAAAATAAGAATGACATCTGCGGCCCGAGGTTCATTGACATAATGAACCCGGCAACAATAGGTGCTAAAGCCCCTCCGAGCCGACCAAACGCCTGACACCAGGATACGCCTGTATTTCTAAATTCCGTTGGGTAACTCTCCGCCATAAGAGGTTGTACAGCAGTAATTGCATAGTTAATAGCAAAACCCATAAAAATATTGGCCGCAAGGATAGCTGCAAAATTACTTGGAACGAAAGCCATAATAAGAATCGAAACACCACCAATGAAGTAGCTGAAAATAAGATTTTTTCTACGACCAAATATTTCGGCGGCAAAGCCAGTAGAAGCATTGGCAATTACCGCAGCAGCATTATTGGCAATCGCCAATCCATAGGCAGATGAGAGTTTTAATCCTTTCTCCAACATCAAAGATGGCAACCAAGCGTTAATGCCATAAACGATAAAGCACCCACAGAAATATGTGAGCCAGACACCAGCAGTTGCCATTCTATAGTCCTTGGAAAAAAGAGCTTTAGGCCCAGCAACTTTGGACTTTGGCGGAACAACTAAGGCATTAGGATCCCAATCAGTTACTTTTCCAGTTGCGATTCTTTCAATATCTTGGAGAACCTTTACGGCCTCTTCCTTGCGTCCTTTATTAGCCAGCCAGTGAGCAGACTCGTGCATTCTAAAATGCAGGAATACCGCGTATAAGAAAGGTATTCCTCCTATCAGATAGCAAATTCTCCAGCCATGCGACGGAACAAGGAGCGTGGGGATAAGACCGCCCAGAACCCAACCAACAATCATCCATGCCATACCAAATGTAATAAATAGAGCCCGGCGGTTGGTGGGCGTAGTCTCTGAAAATATTGTTGTAACAACAGGAATGCAAGCGCCTAGCCCCACTCCAGTCAACACACGAAAAAAAGCATAGGCCTCAAAACTTTGGACAAAATAGATAGGAATGGTTAAAAGTGAATACGCAGCAATCGAGTATATCAACGTTTTCCTTCTACCAATTTTGTCTGAAATGATGCCGGCCAGTGCTCCCCCAATGATCAAACCGAAGAGACTCCAGGAAGACAGACTACCGGTTTGTACTTTGCTTAACGCCCATTCAGCGGATATTTGCGGCATAGTATAAGATACAACCATGTAATCATAGCCGTCAAAAACCATTGACATACCGAGAAAGAAAAAGATAGACCAGGTAAATTTGTTAACCCCAAAAGAATCGATTACTTCTGAAATGGTAAAATTCTTCACCTTTTTATTCTCCTTCCGCTAACCTTTGCGGTCATGCAAGAAATAAATAAAGTAAGTGGTTAAACTAGCCTGTAATTATTCAGATATTATTAAGTGTTCAGAATATTTACAGCATAATATTTTTTTATTACCGTAATTACCGTAATTAGCATAACTGCCGCAATAGGTTTCAATTTAAACCATCTAATACTAATACCACTCTTACTACAAGCGATACTGAACAATTGTCATGGAATTGACGGCCCAGCCTATCTGAAGATTATTCTTTTAAGCTAGGGTTGACCTAGCGTAAAAGAATAATGCCATAACGGTCCATATCGTGAAATGGAACACGTCATGGCACTTTATCTTTCACATTATAATTCTATGTCACTTAAACACGCACGGATCAGGGAAGAAATACAGCTACTCTTGTACCCTTTTCAGCAGCTTTTTTAGCCAGTTCTTCAATCGGGCCTACTTCCATACATTGACCTAGGCAATGAAGCTCACATGCGGCTTTCTCACCTTTAGCTAAGCGATCTTTACACAAGTCACAAAGTTGAGTAGGAACAGGAACAAAGTTCCATTCCCAATTATCGCCTTCAACGTTAAAGGGACCAACTTCAGTCATTTTTATCCCCCATTTGTCTTTGGGGATTTTTTTCTCGTTTCTGCAAGCAACTTCGCAGCTACGGCAACCTGTGCAATATTGATAATCGATCAAAATACCGTTCTTTTTTCCAAAATCGGATCTGGATCAATAGTACGCAAAGTTTCAATTTGTCTATGTTCTGAATGGAAGGAGGTAACTTTTCTAGCACCGGTAGTCAATACCAATGGATATTCCTTCGCAAGTTCAGGAGTGCTTACCGGGCTATATGGTGGCTCTTTGTAATAAGGAAGCGGATCTTCGCCCCATTCTTCAAAGAGTGTCGAGCAAAGTTCAACTTTACCTGTTACTGTATTAAAGCCAGGCTCACCATCATATCTCAAGAGGCCTTTTTCGTGTTTACGATAGGTGTAACCAGGTTGGTATACACCGGCTTCTCTTAGGCCGTTAAAGTCAATGCCGAGTTCTGGTTTGAGTTGGTCGGTGAAGAAATCTTCAACGCTTTCCCAAGGCCAGTTTTCAGGATTGAGGCGTTTACCCAATTCAATGCAAACCTCAATATC
>JAGGAA010000377.1 GCA_017889675.1 Bacillota bacterium
GCTAACATGGTCACAAGTTCCTTACCGTTCAAATATATCGTAAGCGGTATTTCCTCAATTACCGGTTCTTCGGTTTTTTCAATCTCCTGTCCACGAACTTTAATAACTGGATAATTGGCCGTGCCTTTAAGTGCATCCATATCCTCACCCCGCTACAATCTCGCGATATAATTCTCTAAGCTTCACGGTAATTATCCCTGGAGTTTCCACGTCATTGCCAACAGTACGACCATTGATCATCCTAACAGGAATAACCTCCATAATCGAGCTAGTCAAAAATATTTCATCAGCTTCATCCATTTCTTCAGCCTTGACCCTTCTAATCTCAATTGGTATGTTTTCTGTTTGGGCCAACTCAATAACCGTACTTCTGGTGATACCTGGTAAAATACCGCTATTTTCATCTGGAGTAATCAACCTGCCTGCCTTGACAAGAAATATATTACTCATCCATGGCCATAAAGAAACCCATGGTCTAGGGGGGAAACAACAAGATCGTCGGCTGAAATAAGCCGACCATTAAAATAAATAATCATCCTGCCAGCCGCCTTTCACTTTAGATCTGGTAACCTAATGCCTGCATCAGTGCCCGTGCCTTGTCCAGACTTTCCTCATACTCAAGTTCAGGTACCGAATCAGCTATTATGCCGCCACCGACCTGATAGTAAGCCTGGTCGCCTTTAATAACAAAAGTCCGAATAACAATATTTAAATCAGCATCACCGTTAAAATCAATATAACCGATTGAACCAGTGTAAATATTACGGCGTACTGTTTCAAGTTCATCAATAATCTCCATAGCGCGTACTTTGGGAGCGCCGGTAATGGAACCTCCCGGGAAAGAGGCAGTAATTAAATCAATAATATCTTTGCCTGGCGACAATTTACCAACAACAGTTGACACCAAATGAAACACTGTCGCATACTCTTCCAGCCGGATTAAATCTGGCACACGGACACTGCCAAATTCGCACACTCTCCCCAGATCATTGCGCTCAAGATCGATAATCATAACTAATTCGGCCCGGTCTTTTTCACTGGCAAGCAGTTCTTCACGAAGTAGCCGGTCAGATTCAGGATCGGCGCCACGCGGGTTTGTTCCTTTTATTGGCCTGGTCTCTACCCTGTCTCCGGTAACTAGCATATAGCGTTCCGGCGAAGCACTGGCCACGGTTACTTCGCCAAAATTCAAATACGATGCAAACGGTGCCGGGTTTATATGACGAAGATAACGATATAGCTCATACGGAGGCACTGTCACCTTGGCATTAAAACGCTGAGTCAGGTTAACCTGAAAAATATCCCCTGCAGCAATATAGTCGATCCCCTTTTGCACCATCGCGCAATGGCCCTCGTGAGTAAAGTTGGATTGATAATCGCCATCTGGTACTTGTGGCTTAGGCACAGGTAAAGGTTTAGCCTGAGCCACTAAAGCCGCTAACTCTTCCATGCGGCTTTCAGCCCGCTTCTGCCTAAGTAATTCGTCCTGCTCCGGAAAACCATTGGCGGCAACATAAGCCTTGTTCGTATGGTGGTCAAAAATCAGCACAGTATCATAAAATCCTAACATACAATCAGGATTATTTAGATCGTCGATACTATGGTCTGGTATAACTTCTAATAAATAGCCCATATCATAGCCCAAATAACCGATAACTCCACCTGTTAAAGGTGGTAGCCCGGGGACCTTTTGGGTTTTATATATTGCCAACAACTGCTTTAGCTCAGCAAATGGATTACCCGCAAAAGTCCGGATGCTCCCCTTTTCTTCAATATGGATTGTCTGACCTTTGCTTGAAAATACCAGAAACGGGTCACGGGCAATAAAAAAAATCTCAACAGATGGCAAAGTAAGAGTTATTTCGCGAATCATCGGTATCGGATACATTACCGGCTGACCCCTTTCAGCTTGCTTGTCCAGTTAGGATTCAAAGCAAGGAAGTTTTTGAGCATAGCATGTCCGTCTTGTGTGAGAATGGATTCAGGATGAAATTGTACTCCCTCAATAGCATGCTCCTTATGGCGAATACCCATAATTTCACCTTGGTCGGTTTGGGCACTAATCTCGAAACAATCAGGCAGCGTTTCTTTTTTTACAATAAGCGAATGATACCTGGTAGCCGTAAGTGGACTCGCGAGGCCAGCAAAAACGCCTTTACCATCATGATACATCAGTGAAATTTTGCCATGCATCAGACGATTTGCCCGTACAACATCACCGCCAAAGGCCTGTCCAATCGCCTGATGTCCAAGACAAACGCCCAGTATGGGTACTTTCCCCTTAAAATGCTGAATAACGTCCAGACTGATCCCCGCTTCATTAGGTGTACAAGGTCCAGGTGAAATAATAATATGTTCCGGACTGAGCTCTTCAATTTGAGCAATTGTTACTTTATTATTACGATAAACGCGGATATCTTCTCCCATTTCGCCAAGGTATTGGACAAGATTATACACAAATGAATCGTAGTTGTCGATCATTACTATCATGGTCATACCTCCTCGGCACTATTTTAACACAGCCTGTCCTTGCTCACAAACTGCTGATTATATTCTATTTAAAAAATGAGGACGGCTATATAAAAGCCGTCCTCATTACTGTTACAAAACCTACTTATTACGGGGTTGATAATGAGTATGCAGAAGTTCATGGGATTTGTGACCAAGTGGTTTGCCCAGGAACTCGTCATATAATGCTTTAACTGCCGGATTCTTATGCGACTGGCGAATTGCTTTGTCGCTG
>JAGGAA010000166.1 GCA_017889675.1 Bacillota bacterium
CTTAGGGGGGCAGCTTTCTGAAGCAGACCTTACTAAAATCAAGGAATACTGTATTAATCCAGTGGAAGCAAGGGAAGCTTTATTGGAAAAACCGTCATCCTTGGAAGTGCCTACCACCATGCCGGACGATGTGGCGGTGCTTGATGGTTTTAACAACCTGCCGCAGGCGGCGCTCAGTCAGTTTTTACAAGAGCGGGGTCTGGCCATGAGTCTGGAGGATTTAGTTTTCTGTCAGGTTTATTTCCGTGATACGGAAAAGCGTGACCCGACAATTACCGAAATAAAGGTAATTGATACCTATTGGTCAGATCATTGCCGCCATACCACCTTTCACACCAAGATTGGACAAGTTGAAATTGCAGCAGGGCATTATAGTCAGCCTATCACCACAGCTTGGGAAGAATACCGCAAAGCCAGGAATTATGTTTATGGGGAAAAAGCAGCTGAGCGGGACATCAATTTGATGGATATTGCCACAACAGCCATGAAGGAACTTAAAAAGCAGGGACAGCTAACTGATCTGGATGAATCGGAAGAAATTAATGCCTGTAGTATTGTTGTTCAGGCTGATATTAATGGACAGCAAGAAGAGTGGCTGGTTATGTTTAAAAATGAAACCCATAATCACCCAACAGAGATTGAACCTTTCGGAGGAGCAGCCACTTGTTTGGGCGGTTGTATCCGCGATCCATTGTCAGGCCGTGCTTATGTTTATCAAGCAATGCGCGTTACTGGCAGCGGTGACCCGCGCCTGCCCTTGGAATGTACGCTGCCAGGCAAATTGTCGCAGCGTAAGATTACTACCAGTGCAGCGGCTGGCTATAGTTCCTACGGCAACCAGATTGGTTTGGCAACAGGCCAGGTGGCTGAGGTCTATCATGAAGGTTATGTTGCTAAACGAATGGAAATCGGCGCCGTTATGGCGGCTGTACCCAAGGAGCAGGTTATTCGCGAAGTGCCGGAGCCTGGCGATATTGTGCTACTAGTTGGTGGCCGTACCGGCCGCGATGGCTGTGGTGGTGCCACTGGCTCCTCCAAAGCTCATACTGAAGAGTCACTGGAAACATGTGGTGCGGAAGTCCAGAAGGGTAATCCGCCGACAGAACGTAAAATCCAGCGTTTATTCCGTCATAGTGCGGTGAGCACCATGATTAAACGCTGCAATGATTTTGGCGCCGGTGGTGTTTCTGTGGCTATTGGTGAACTTACTGATGGTCTGCAAATTAACTTGGATGCTGTCCCCAAGAAATATGAGGGACTTGACGGGACCGAACTGGCCATCTCGGAATCACAGGAACGAATGGCAGTAGTAGTTACTGCTGATAATGCTCAGAAATTTATTGAATACGCTGATGCCGAGAATCTTGAAGCTACCGTTGTTGCCAAGGTAACTGCTGATAATCGCCTGACGATGCTGTGGCGTGGCAAGGATATTGTCAACCTTAGCCGTGATTTTTTAAACACCAATGGAGCCAAACAGCATACCAATATCCAGGTGGCAGCACCAGCTAGTGCAAGCTATTTTGAGGATATGCTTATCGCGGCTGCGGTAACTTCCCAAAATACTAAAGAAGTTTGGCTGAAAACCTTGCAAAATATCAATGTGGGCAGTCAAAAGGGGCTTGTGGAACGCTTTGACAGCAGCATTGGTGCAGGCACAGTTTTGATGCCATTTGGCGGCAAACACCAGGCTACCCCCACTGAAGGCATGGTTGCTAAATTACCGGTGGTATCAGGCAATACTACCACAGGTACGATCATGACCTATGGCTTTAATCCCGATCTTTCAACCTGGAGCCCGTTTCATGGTGCTGTTTATGCGATTGTTGAGGCTGTAGCCAAGGTGGTGGCCTTAGGTGGCAATTTCCGCACAGTGCGGCTAACCTTGCAGGAGTATTTTGAAAAACTGGGACAAGATAGTGTCAAATGGGGCAAGCCATTTAGTGCTTTGTTAGGAGCTTTCTATGCGCAGCAACAACTGGGTATTCCGGCAATTGGCGGTAAGGACAGTATGTCAGGTTCTTTTAACGAGCTTAACGTGCCGCCGACGCTAGTGGCGTTTGCGGTAACTCCTGTTGACGTAAGGCAAGTAATTTCGCAGGAATTTAAGCAGGTTGGCAGCCAAGTGGCTGTTATCCGCCTCAAGCGAAACAAAGATGAGTTGCCTGATTTCGCTGCTTTAATAGCAGCTTACGATAAAGTGAGCCAGCTCGCTCAAACAGGTAAAATAATAGCAGCTTATACTATTAAAGCAGGTGGTATTGCCGAGGCTGTCAGCAAAATGGCCTTTGGTAACCGCGTTGGGCTTGAGTTTGCGAAGCAAGCACATGTCCAAGAACTATTTACACCAGATTATGGTTCGTTGGTTCTCGAACTGCCTGCCGGACTGGACCTTGTCACGGCGTTTGGTAATATCGAATATCAGTTGCTTGGTCAGACAACGTCAACCCCAGTTATCAGCGTTAATGGCGTTACGATAAGCTTGGAGGAAGCGTTTGCGGCTTGGGAACAGCCGTTGGAGAAGGTATTTCCTACGCGGCCTGGTCTTATTAATGAGCAACCGCAAAACTTTGCTGGTTATACGGTAAGAAACAAGCGGCGGCCCAAGCCAGTCATCGCGAAGCCCAAGGTGCTTATTCCGATATTTCCCGGAAGCAATTGCGAATATGATACCATCAAGGCTTTTGAGCAGGCCGGTGCTCTTGCACAGTCACTAGTTATTCGTAATCTTACTGCCGCTCATATTGAAGAATCAATTGCAGCGCTGGCCCAAAAAATTGCTGATGTGCAGATTGTCATGTTGCCTGGCGGGTTCAGTGCTGGCGATGAGCCTGATGGTTCGGGTAAGTTTATTGCTACCATGTTTCGCAATCCCCGGGTAAAGGAAGCAGTTACGGAGCTGCTTCAGCGCCGGGACGGTCTGATGCTTGGTATCTGCAACGGTTTCCAGGCACTTATTAAACTAGGTTTGGTTCCCTATGGTGAAATTCGGGATTTATCTGAGCATAGCCCAACACTGACCTTTAATAAAATCGGTCGTCATATTTCCTGTATGGTTAATACTAAGGTAGTATCGACGCTATCACCATGGCTGAGTAATGTTGAGGCTGGTGAAGTATTCGCTATTCCTGCGTCGCATGGCGAAGGACGTTTTTATGCCACGGCTGAGGAAGTTGGGCAATTGGCAGCTAAGGGTCAAATCGCGACTCAGTATGTTGATTTTGATGGTCGTGCTACCTATGACGCTAGCTTTAATCCCAATGGTTCCTTCCAGGCGATTGAGGCTATCACCAGCCCCGATGGGCGGGTACTTGGGAAGATGGCTCATTCTGAACGCATTGGTGATCATGTTGCCATCAATATTCCGGGCAGCAAAGATCAGCAGCTGTTTAGTGCTGGTGTCAATTATTTTAAATAGCAACAGGGGGGGCGGAACCGATATGTACAATGTCGCTCACATCGGAATAGTAGTTAAAAACATGGATAAATCTCTGGAATTTTACACCACTGTATTGGGGTGCAGGCTAGAGGAGAGTTACCAGGATGAGCGTGTTCACCTGGCATTTGTCAAAGCAGGTCAGCAAACAATTGAGCTTATTCAGTATCAAGAAGATAGTGTACAAGTACGTGGGGCAGGTATTGTTGATCATATTGCCTTTGCGGTAACTGATATTGAACTCGAAATAGCAAAGCTCCAGCAGCATAATGTAACATTATTATTTGAGCAGCCTAAGGTAGTTAGCGGTAAGAAAATTATGTTTTTTACCGGGCCTGATGGTGAACGTTTGGAATTAGTGCAAAGTCTGTAGTAAACAAAGACGGTTCCTGTTTTGCTGGTTTTTAATCCAGCAAACAAGAACCGTTCTTTACCATCCCAGCCATTAGGCTAGACCGATGCCCGGGGGGTGTTTGGGTGCGATTTCAGCAATTGGACATTTTTCTAAACCGCATTCATCACTATAATCGCATTCGATCTCATCGACTTGGTAATGTGGTACAGCTTGGTTGGGGATAGATGTTTCGCGGTAAATGGCAATAATGCTGTGACGTTTTTTCAGATAAGGACAATCACCGGATAATAGCGTGGGGGCGCGTTTGCCCATAATATCACCTCCGTTCGATATTGCGTCTTACTTACAACCAGCATATAATAGAAAATATTAAATAAAAACATTTCCTGCCTAAGTATAGCAGTGTTGATAATGTTTGGGAGGTAATTACGATCGATTTCCAGGATATTACTTTGGCGCAAAAAGCCCTGTTTGATCAGTGTTTTAGGCAGCGCCGCTACGAGAATGCTCATTATAATTTCACTAATTTATTTATGTGGCGTAATCTATATTCTATAAAATGGGCAGAAATAGATGGCTACTTGGTTATTAAGGCTGGTCGCGACGAGAAACAGTTTATGCTTCAGCCATTTGGTCCTGATGCAGGGGTCGAAAGAGTTCTTGAGGAAATGGCTGCCTATTGTGTAACTCATAATTTGGTGTTTAAACTATATGGAATCGAGAAATTTATGGTTGACATTCTCGAAAAATGGCGACCAGGGCAGTTTGCTATTACTGCTGACCGGGATAATTACGATTATGTTTATAATAGCAAGGATTTGATTGAATTAAAAGGCCGTAAATATCATAGTAAGAAAAATCATGTTAATAGTTTTCTCCGCAATTACCTCTGTTAAAGGGAGAACGAGACGCAATTATCGAGGTGCTTATTCATTGGAATGAGCTGAAGCTGACTGGCGGCTTAATTTATGTTGACGAAAAAGTCGAGGCCTTTAGCTTTGGTGAGCAGTTAAACAATGATACAGCGGTTATTCATGTCGAAAAGGCCAATGCGGATATTCGTGGTGTCTATCCGGTGATTAATCAACAATTCTGTGCTAACGCGTGGCAGCAGCTGCCTTATATCAACAGGGAAGAGGATATGGGACTAGAGGGTCTGCGCAAAGCTAAGGAATCGTATTGTCCAGTAAAAATGGTGGAAAAATATATTGCTACACTAAAATAGTGCTATAGTCAATCATTTCAATAAGGAGAAGGACGATCAAGATGGAAATTAAAGCAATTAAAAAACTAAAACTCTACGGTTTTAATAATCTTACCAAAACACTGAGCTTTAATATGTATGATATTTGTTATGCGAAGACTCCGCAGCATCGTCATTCTTATATTGAGTATATTGATGAGGAATATAGTGCCGAACGGTTGACCAATATTCTAACAGAAGTGGCTAATATAATTGGGGCTAATATCTTGAACATTGCCAAACAGGATTATGACCCGCAGGGTGCCAGTGTTACCATGCTGATTTCGGAGGAACCGGTCAACCAGCCGGGAGAACCTGTAACCAGCGAGGAGTGCGGAGAGTGCGAGATCAATGAACTGAAACCGGATGCGGTTGTCTGCCACTTAGATAAAAGCCACATTACTGTCCACACCTATCCGGAAAGCCACCCGGATGAAGGTATCAGCACCTTTCGGGCAGATATTGATGTATCGACTTGCGGTCATATTTCGCCGCTCAAGGCCTTGAACTTTCTGATTAATACTTTCCAACCTGATATTACGGCCATTGATTACCGGGTGCGAGGTTTTACCCGCGATGTGAATGGCAAAAAGTATTTTATTGATCATAAAATAAATTCTATCCAAAACTATATTTCCAGCGAGAATCGGGACATGTACCAAATGATCGACGTTAATGTCTATCAGGAAAACATTTTTCACACTAAGATGTTGTTAAAGGAATTCGACCTGGATAACTATTTGTTTGGAACAGCCAAAAAGGAACTCATGGCTGGCGAGAAGAAAAAAATTAAACAGCGTCTCAAAAAGGAGATGGCTGAGATCTTTTATGGAAAAAATATTCCCAAAGTTAATTTGAAATTATGAGTACATTAAAATCCCCCAATTGGGGGATTTTATTTTTATGAAACTATTATTACAACCCTTGCCTGTGCGTATTTTTCATTGGATTATGGCGGCGACTATTAGCTATCTTGTTTTAACAGGACTGTATCTACATGACCCGTGGGGGATACTGCCTTATGGCGTAATGCGCAAAACACATACTATTGCCGGGATCATACTTGTTTTGAATTTATTAGGGCAGGTGTACTACTATCTTGCCACCGGTAAATATACTGAACTCTTATTTACGCTGCATGATTTCCCCAACTTGCGTAGCTTTTTTCGGTATGCGTTGTTTATTACGGAGAATCACCCTAATTATGGGCGCTATAACCCGGGGCAAAAGGCGATATTTACTAGCTGGGGACTGGTTACCCTGCTAGCGGGAATTGCCGCGTTACCGTATTTTTTTCCAGCATATGCTTCCTACCTCAGTCGGCCATTTGGCGGCCTTGGGGGAATACGAATTGTTTTTTACAGCATTGCTATGTTTTTTTGGGCAACCATTCCGCTGCATGTGTATTTGGTGTTTACTGAAGACCCTGCCAAGCTGCAGGCGATGTTCTCAGGCTATATAAAAAAAGAGCCTAAAGTGAAGTAAGCATTAATCGCCGGGCCGCGTTGACCGCGAATGGCATTAACAACAACAAGGCGTTGATAACGTAATGTGCTTATTGTATCAAATACAGCTTCAATACTGCCTGGATTTAGGGCCGTATCATCAACAACTATGAGTCCGTCTAGGTGGAAAATATCCATACGGCGTTCAACGCCCCGGAAATTAGCTAACGCTTGGGCAACATCTGCTGGTGAAATTCCGTGCAGCAGGGCAGCGGCGGTGGCAAGTAACGCATTTTCAATATTGTGGCGTCCGGGAATGGCTAGTGTCATAGCATATTGACTGGCAGGTAGTGGTTGGCCAGTGAGTGCGATTAATGGTTTGTTGATGGTAAGGGTAAAACCACTGCCATAGCTTGTTAAATGGGTAATAGTGGCGCAAATATCGGCAGGACTATTGACCGCAGCGGTAATAAGATTACCGGTAAAATGGGAAGTAATGACTTGACAATAGGGATCAGCGATATTGACAATCAAGGGCGTAGAGGGAGTGAGCAAGTTTAAGAACTTGGCCTTAGCCGCAAGATAACTGGCAAAATTACCATGGAAATCGAGGTGGTCGGCACAGAGATTGCTAAGTATGCCTGTAGAAAAATGAACATGAGCAACGCGATGCATTTCAACGCCTTGCGCGGATACCTCCATAGCGGCATGGGTAACTTTGTTGCTAAGCATCTGTGATAGATAGTGTTGAAGTGAAACCGCATCTGGTGTTGTTAGGGTACTGGGGAT
>JAGGAA010000167.1 GCA_017889675.1 Bacillota bacterium
TTTTACTCCATAAATGGCGGAGAGTCCGGGAGTCGCACCCGGCTGCATGAATTTAGAGTCCATGCGATCTCTACGATCCACCCTCCATAATATAAGGGGATTTCCCCCTGAAAGAATTTCTGTCAACAGACTGTGAAATTCCCTACAGGGGGAATCTCCAGCTGTTACTTTTCTGTCCAGTAATCCAGACCTAAACCTGTAAGAACCTTAACGGCTTCATCATATACATCCAGATATTCCTGGGTGGGAACAAGTTTGAGTACATCGTAACACTCTTCAAACGATTTACCCTTGGGAGCAGTTTTATAGTCTTTCTCATAAGTAGCTACCAGCTTATCGAGAATCTCATTTACTTTGGCGGTTTCCATACCAGCTACCGCCCAGGCGGCTTCAGCCATCATTCTGGCTTCCATACCGGTAGTATAGTTGGTGGCTACGCCCTTGCTGGCGGCTACCCCGGAGAGTACTTCCCGGCCGCTGGCCGTATCGGTAATGGCTTGGGCTGCTGTTTCCAACAGGCACATAACTGTGCACGGGCCTGCCAGTGTATAGTATTGATTGCCTAGCATTAAATTGGTGTTGGCCTCGATTGCCATGGCGCAGTGACCAGCAACAGCAAGAGCCTCTCTGGCTGTTGTAATGCCCCAACGCACATGAACCGGACCGTCCAAATGCCAGGTTGCCCCTGTCATTACAAAGGCATTGATGGTGGTGGCTACGTCGACGATAGTTGTCTCTTCCAGACCGCCTGCATAACCTCCATAGATAGGCATCTGTTCGCACATGATGAGATTGCCAGCTAGTTGATAATGAGCAGTGAATACCAATGCACCTACATCGATTTTCAACTCATTTAGCTGGGACACTTCATGGCTGTCAGAAGGCCTCATTCCGCCAGGAAAATCGGCTGCGATTACTCCTGCGGGTGAAAGTGAAGTTTCATTCCCCTAGAGCCCCATACCGGTGCGACCGGCTCTGTCTTGTGCCGCCCGTACCATAATGGCTTCTGATTTTACAGCAGCTATTTCATAAGGGCTGCCGGGAATTGGGTCATAACCCTTGATTGTTTGAAGCACCCCGTCAACGATGGTATCGACTAACGGCTCCTGTGCGTAAGACTGATGAATTGCCAAAAACTGTTCTTCTGAACAAGGCGCTCCGGTCGGTCCACCCTGAATAATCGGCGCTTTTTTATCAGTATAGCTGCGCGGCGACATAACTACCGCCTGTTTGCCTTCACCGTAAATCGCACGGGTTGGCGCGGCCTTAATGGCTGCCAGCACCTCGTCTTTGGTATATTTAATGATTCGGTTGGTATCGATGCAATAAATGCCACACTCTACCAACATTTCCAAACCAGCTTGGAACAATTTGTTTATTTGTTCCTTGTCAGTAGGAATAATTTGCTTCTTATCCATTTTAATGCCGTACTTATTCTTCAGCTTGGCCGCAGTCTGTGGAATAACTTTGAAATCCCATTCTTTTTCTTCGAATTTCGGGCCGGTTTTCGCTCTCTCATAAATGTCAAAAACGGTTAACGCTTTTGCCAATGCCATTTAGATCACCCCCGTATTTCCGCCATTAAGGCTTTTGCTTTTTCTACTGCTTCTGACGCCGTTTCAGCGTAAGCATCGCCGCCAATTTTTTCGACCCACTCCGGCGACACCGGCGCACCACCAAACATGCATTTGAACTGGTCGCGGATGCCTTCTTCTTTCAAAATGCTAACAACATCACGCTGACCTGGCATTGTTGTTGTCATAAGCGCGGCGCCAGCAATAATATCTACATTATGCTCTTTGGCCTTACTTATAACTTCTAGTGTGGCAGCATCTCGCCCAAGGTCAAATACCTCAAAGCCACTAGCTGACAACATTGTCTTTACAATGTTTTTACCAATGTCATGAATATCGCCTTGAACAGTGTATAACAGAATTTTACCTTTGGAAGATTTGTCTCTTTGGTCTTGTGGCATTGCGTCTTTTAATATAGCCACTGCCGCTTCAAAGGCTTCGGCCGCCACAACTAATTGAGGAACGAAGGCTTCCCCTTCATCAAAAAGATCACTCATGGTCTGCATGCCTGCTGCCAATCCATCGTTAATGGCAACAAGTGGATCAACGCCGGCTGCGATAGCTTCTTTTGCTGCGGCTTCTGCAAGCTCGCTGTCCATCTCTTCTACTGCGTTTTTCAACTTTGCTAAAATCTCACTTTGGCTCATTGAGTAAAATTCCCCTCCATTCGTTTTATATTTATCTAATAAATAAATACCGTTTTGAGTTTGTTGTAATTTCCAACTACAGATAACTCCGCCTACTGTTTTTTTGTTATAACGGTATGTATTTACTTGATATTCTATGTTTTGTATTATATCACCATCATTTTTTAAATGCAATACCCTTTTACAGTCTTTTCATTTTAAAATTACTTTATTTTTTACAGCATCTCGCTTTATATTATAACACCATTAATTTATTTGAAATTACAAGTGCAATCCCCATCACTGCCAGCCTCGCAATGATTAGAAAAACAAAAAGCAATGGCGCTGATTTCAACAAGCGTCATTGCTTTTAAAAATTCTCTATATATTGTTGTCTGTAGGGTTACCGCTAATCTGCGACAACACAACACTCATTCGTTTCCCGGCACGAGGGTCGTTTTAATATACATATTATGCTGGCTAGGTGGGACAACCACCGCTTTTCTATCTGTGGATTTCAAAATTTGCCGCACAGTCTCAATAGAAATGGAATGGCCAATTCTTTCTTTGGCCGCCTCTGTTAAATAAGCCAGCGTCCAGTTCTTGGGCACTTCCGGCTGGCTGCAGGCCAAACGGATAATTTCCAGACGTTCTTCTTCCGTAAACGTATCAGGCGCACCGCTTCTTTCTAAATCAACAATACCGTCAAGCCGCTTTTCAGCAAACCGATTTCGCCATTTGCGACAGGTTTTTTCCGAAACACCCAGTATTTCCGCAATCTCGATACATTCCTTGCCTGCTGCTGCCAAAAGAATAATTCTTGACCGAATATAAAGACGTTTCTCAACCTTATGCCCTTTTACGTTCTTATCTAATTCGGCCCGTTCTTCATCTGTTAATTCAATTTTGACCGCTACCCTAGGCATAAACTCAACCTTTCCTTGGGCTGTTCCCGATAAGCTGCACACTGCGAGCGCAAAACTTAACCGCACCTCTATGCAGGCGTATAATATCAGTTTCCTCTGAATTTGTCAAGTCTGTCGGGCAGCCTTTATCCAAACCGCTAGCTACCCGAATGTCAGCCATTAACAACTTGGCTTTGACCACAGCATCAGAAGCTGTTTCGGCATAGGCATCACCACCAATTTTCTGCACCCAGTCAGCAGATACTGGCGAACCCCCAAACATACATTTAAACCGTCCACGTATGCCCGCTTCATCCAGAGCTTGAATAAGCTCACGCTGAGCTGGCATAGTAGTCCGCATAAGTGCCGCTGCCACAATAATGTCTACCTCATACTCTTTAGCTTTGTCGATAGCTTCCTCAATAGCTACATCTCTGCCTAGATCAATAACCTTGAACCCACTAGCTTGCAACATAGTCTTAACAATATTCTTACCAATATCATGAATATCGCCCTGCACAGTAAAAATCAATACCTTACCTTGCACTGACCGCACTTTGTTCTCTGCAGTCATCGAATCTGTTAAAATCGCAACTCCTGCTTCAAAGGCTTCAGCAGCAACTAATAGGTGCGGAACAAAAGCCTCACCTTCATCAAATAGGTCACTTACTGTTCTCATCCCTCTGGCCAAACCTTCATTAATTGCAACAACAGGATCAGTTCCGGCGGCAACAGCTTCCCTAGCAGCCTTCTCCACCAATACTATCTCCATTTCCTCTACCGACTTTTTCAATTTCTTTATAATTCTATCCGGACGCATGAGACAAAGCCCCCAATCATTAGTTCCTCCGGAACATAACCTAATAGTGATTAGATAATATAAAAAGACGCTCTGCGGGTTAATACCGTCAGAACGTCTTTGTTCTATAAACCATAAAAATTATACTTGAATCTAAAATCTATAATAACAAATTATTGTCGCTACTGTCAATGGCCCAGAACAAGATCATTCGTTCATTTTCAATAAAATTAGTGTTGTTATTTATCGCTTGATTTTTTTATTCATACCCTATTGCAATTATAAAATAAAGATGATATAATCCTGATAAATAACGGAAACAATTTAACAGATGTGATTATATTAGTAAGCAAAGGCGCTTATTCAGATTTCTTGGTTCAAGAAATCTGAATAAGCGCCTTTTATATTACTACCATATCACCTGGACACTGGCGTCCTGGAGCTTACTTTCTCCAGGATGTTTTATTTTATTATTTTTTTGCAGGGAGGTGCTGGCTATGAAAATAATCCTACATAAAAATAAACCAGATATCATTTGCCTTTTTCAGAGATATTTGATTTAGTCCCCGACATTCAAATTAATCGGTATTTATTTTTACATTAGCATAAAAAGGAGATTATTACCATGAAAAAGCCATGCACCCTTCTGGGTATACTTCTAATCTTAACACTACTTTTGGCTCCTGTAGTTTTAGCCGCTGAAGGCGACGCTGCTGCAGCGCTTGAACCACCCAAAATTGATACAGGTGATACAACCTTTGATGTATTGAGTATTATAATGCAAAGTTTTATTTGTCTTGGCGTAATTTCAATTCAATGGGTCCTCTGGGGCTATTCACTCGCCTTTGGCCCGGACATCAATCACCTGCTAGGTAGTTTGGATTGGGTTGGATTAAGTAGTGTCGGCATCGATCCTAACCCCGACTACGCTGCTACTATTCCCCAACTGGCTTTCATGATTTTCCAAGGTGTATTTGCTATCATTACTCCGGCAATCATTTCCGGTTCTGTGGCCGGACGGGTTAAATTTCCCGCGTTTGTGGTCTTTGTATTACTTTGGGCTACTCTTGTCTATGATCCTGTCGCTCACTGGGTCTGGGGCGTCGGTGGCTGGTTGCGCGAATATGGCGTACTTGACTTCGCCGGCGGCACTGTAGTACACATCATTTCCGGTGTATCCGGTCTGGTCTTTGCTTTGATGATTGGCAAACGCAAGGGGTACGGCAGCGAAGTAATGGCTCCCCATCATCTACCTATGACCGTTTTAGGCGCCGCCCTACTGTGGTTTGGCTGGTTTGGATTTAATGCCGGCAGTGCTCTTGGCGCCAATGGACTGGCAACTGTTGCTTTCGTTACAACTCACGTTGCCGCTTCCGCCGCTACCGTTTCTTGGGTATTGGCTGAATGGCTGTATCATGGCAAACCCACCCTGCTCGGTGCAGCTTCCGGCTGTATCGCCGGTCTTGTAGCCATTACTCCGGCAGCTGGCTTTGTTACTGTACCGTCTGCCATCATTATGGGCTTACTGGGCGGTGTTATCTGCTTCTTCGCTGTAGCAATAGCCAAACACAAATTTGGCTACGATGATTCTTTGGACGCCTTCGGAGTTCATGGTGTAGGCGGCACCTTTGGTGCTATTGCGACTGGCTTCTTTGCCTCCACCGCAGTCAATCCCGCAGGAGCTGATGGCTTATTTTACGGAAATGCTGCCCAAGTTTTCAAACAACTTGCAGGCGTAGGCACAAGCTGGATATTTGCTGCTGTCATGACCTTCCTGATTGTCAAAGCCATTGGTTTATTCATGCAAGTCAAAGCCGACGATGAACAGCAAGTTCAAGGCATGGATATTACCGAACATGGCGAACGCGGCTACGCCTATCAAGATCTTATGACAGGTTCCCCGCTCAACATTTCGCCAATCAATATCTCTGGCAATGAAGTAACTGTTAAGGAAACCACACTAGCATAACCTTTATGCCAGTGTAATAGGAGGGAAAAACATGAACCCAATAACCAAAGTCGATATTATTACCCGTCCAGAAAAATTAGAGGCACTTAAAGAAGCCATGAATAAAATTAATGTAACCGGCATGACAGTTACTCAAGTATATGGCTGTGGCCTTAGCAAAGGACACAAAGAAGTTTATCGCGGACAAGAATATAGTGTTAATTTGCTTCCAAAGGTTAAAGTTGAAATCGTGGTCTGCGAAGTTCCGGTAGAGCGAGTTATCGAAACAGCAAAAACAGTCTGCCGAACTGGAAAAATGGGCGATGGTAAGATCTTTGTCTATCCTGTTGCCAATGCAGTTCGAATTCGTACAGGTGAAGAAGGCGATATTGCAATCATGGACCCAAAAAACACGTAATACCCACTGAGGAGTCGCCCGCTTTTTCTGCAGGCGACTCCTTGCCTTTGTTGGTAAATGGAATACAAGGAAAGGGGTTTTACTTTTGGCATTGCCCCAAAAGTAACAAAAGGTCTAGGCCCTAAGCCTCCAAAAGCTGAAAAGCCGGGCGATATTCCTAAAATCCGTAAATTAAGCGCCAGCGGCGAAGCGTTGTATGACGGCTGCCTGTGCCGGGTTTTGTACTTGACATCCCTTGTTTTATAATACCTCCGCCACTCCCAAAACATATAAATTCTGATACGTCTAGCGAAAGTAAAACCTTCCGCCCGCGCGGAAGGTTTTACTTTTTTGGAACAAAGCTATTTCATTACCCAGCAGTAGCTAACTCAAGTTTCGCCTGAATTGCTTCATATACTTCTTCCCACACAACAATTTGCGTTTTAGCAAACCCGTTAAATACAGTTGCCGAAGCTGAAGTGTAGGCCCCGCAATTAGGCACCAGAATCAAATCTCCAATCTCCATTGGCACAGTATGTTTATCCCGGAACATAATGTCCAGCGAATCGCAGCTTGGCCCCGCAAAGGTGGCCGGGATCTTTTTACCAGTCTTAAAGGTCTCCAGTTCAAAATCCCAGTGATCAAAAATAACGCCGGAAAAAGTACCATACAAGCCGTCATCCAAGAAGTACCATTGTTGGTTGTTGCGCACTTTAGTGCCAATAACCTGGGTAATCAGGTTAACCGCCGTGCCGCAGATATACCGGCCAGGTTCGCACCAAAGCTCAGTATCAGGAAAATATTGCCGAATAACTTTATAAATATCTGCTGCCATCTCCGCCACATCAGGCTCTTCGGTCAATGTTGGAATAGGGAACCCACCGCCAATGTCGAGAATGCGAAGGTTCATGCCTAACCCATTAGCCACATCAAAAAGCTTACGGCAGCTTTTGAGTGCATCAAGGTAGGCCGCATTGCTTGTTGACTGGCTGCCCACATGGAAACACAACCCAGCCACATCAAGTCCGGCTGCCTGCGCTTTGGTCAAAAGCTCCAGTGCCTCATCAGGATGAGCACCAAATTTTTTATTAAGATCAACTAACGCATGCGGGTTGTCCACCCGGATACGCAGTAAAACAGTACCCCCGGGAATAGCTGCTGCCATTTTCGCAATTTCGCTTTCACTGTCAAAGGTAAATTTATGCACTCCAACGTCATGCGCTACTTGTAAGCCGCTGTTTGTTTTCACCGGATTAGCATACACCATGCGGTCAGGGTCAATACCTAACTGATTCAGCATACGCATTTCGCCGTCAGATGCGACGTCGAAATAACTGCCAAGCGCGTTAAGCTTCCGGATAATTCGTTCATCCGGATTGGCTTTGACAGCGTAATATATTTTAATATCTGGCATATTCTCAGCCAGCAGATTATAATTTAATTCAATTTGTTCCAAAGACAGCACCAACAAGGGTGTGCTGTAGGTATCAGCCAGTGCCTTGACAGCGTCCTGGGATAACCTAAAATATTTCACTTATCATCGCTCCTTTTTGTCTATTCGTTTTTCGAAAAGTACTATATGATTGTAACATAATTGCCCCAAAGTGCAAGCAAATTTTTTATTAAAATAAAACCCGCGTACCGCTATAGGATACGCGGGAAAATCGCATCTTAATCAAGAGCCTGTAATGCAATTTTACCTTACTATATATAACGTGACGTGGTACGTGTTTCAGACAGGCAATACATTACTTTTTTATTTTCGTAGCTTGATTCTTTTAGGTCAATATTGGCAAAACTATTGAGGTTCCAATAAATTCAGGATAAAATGTATATAACATTATGTGTATCAATAAGGGGGAGAAATTATGACAAACCAACTTACCTATGAACAATTTTCCGCAGAGGCCGCTAAACTTATGCCCCAAAATGCCTTTATGACAACAGCATATGGCGGT
>JAGGAA010000168.1 GCA_017889675.1 Bacillota bacterium
TTTTTGATCGGCAGTTGCCATCTCACCGCCAGTCCAGCCCAGAAAAGCCGCACCAATCGTGATTATGATTGGCCAACGTTCCATTAGCATATTAATTAGTTTGCTACCCCAAATAATAATCGGAATGCTAATCCCCAAACCAATAACCAATAATGTAATATCCCCTTTGGCTACGCCGGCAATGGCAAGTACATTATCAACACTCATAACTACATCAGCAACAATTATTGTCTTAATGGCCCCCCATAAATTATTATTCGCTTGTAGCTCATGGTTTTCTTCTTCACCCGCCAAAAGCTTAACTGCAATCCACAGCAGGGCTAAACCGCCAATTAGCTGTAAGTAGGGAATCTTCAACAATACAATGGCGACAAAAGTGAGAATAATTCGTAACCCAATAGCTCCTGCCCCACCCCAGATCATAGCCTTATTTTGCTGATCAGGTGGTAGATTACGACTGGCTAAAGCAATCACTAACGCATTATCGCCGCTTAAAAGCATGTTGACAGTTATAATACTCATTAGCGCTACTATCCACTCCACAAAAATCACTCCCCTACTGTGTGTCAGTCATTTATTGCAATGTTAGTATTGCCGCTTTTTCAATAAATTGTTCCTAACAAAAATAGCCAACCGTATATTCACAAAATACGGTTGGCTACCTCTGTTAGTTGTTCTAAATTGCGACATTCAAATACTTGTTGACAATATGGCTGGTATTCTTTCATGAGACAATCGCCCTCAAGCCATTCAGTTTCCGGCAACGGGTTAAGCCAATAAATGGACTGCGCCTGTTCAGCAATCTTAGCCAACTCGTCAGCGCCACCCGGATGCCAATTGTTACGTCCATCGCCTAAAATAATCAGCTTTGTCCGACCACCAATGGCCGCAATCTCATAACGAGCTATTTGTTCAAAAACCAAGTCATAGCGTGATAGTCCTACGCGGCGATTGAACCGGTCTCGAAGATGCCTAGCCTGCAAAAAGGCGTTAACATCTTGACTTTTAAACCAATCAGTTACTTCTACTGCTTCATCAATAAAAACAAAGGATCTGATGGTAGCGTAACGCCGCTGCGCCGCCTGCACCAGTTGCAGCATAAAACGGCTAAACCGTTCAACAGAATTGGAAACATCACATAACAGCCATAAGTCTACCTTACTTTTTATTTTGTCCCGGTATTTCAAGTGCAATGGGCAACCACCTGTACGTATTACTTCCTGTAAAGTTCGGCGAATATCGACCTTACCCCGTTTAGCCCGCCGCAATCGAATTCCCGGTCTCTCTGCCAGTTTTTTGGCTAATTTACCAATTTCCTGCTCAACAGCTACTATTTCTGCCGCTGCCAGACAATCAAATTCCCGGCGGCGAATGTTTGCATATTCCACTAGTTTGAAAATATGCTGGCGACCAAACTGTTTGACAGCCTTACGCTCTAATTCGCGCCGCAGGAGCGCTTCTAATTGGGCAAATGTCTTTTGCCATTTTTGCAAGGCCGCCTCCTTCATTTGTCCGGTCGCATATTGACGTTCAACCTTGTTGACAGCCTCAAACCATCGTAAATTTACTTGGGCTTGGCGTAGCTTTTGCGAAATTTCCGCCGGCTCGGCACTACCAAGCGGTATATCTGCCGTAAATTGCCTTGCCAATTCTTCCAATATGGCTGCAGGTTGATTATTGATAGTTTCTAGCAAGCCCTCGGCATCACCGCCAGCACCAGACGAACTGCGACCACTCCCATCAGCAGTAGCCCCCTTAATCGTGAGTACTTCTGGTTGAGACTTAGCTTGTGTTGCCTGATTCACTGGCGCAAGATCAAAATATAGTTCAAATAGAGCAGTAAAAACCGGGCGCTCCCAAGTGCTTTTCACAAGGGTGGTTTCCAATACCCCCCGCAGTAAAGCGGGATCAAAACAGGTAAGTTCAGCTGCCGTTAACGCATCCACGGCTTCCATTGTTGTTACCGTTAGCCCTGCTTGGCGCAACAGCCGAACAAATTCAACAATTAATTGTTTCATGGCTTTAGTAAAAATGGCAGTTTATCGTTGACTAGCTCACGGTCTTTAGTATATTTGAGCAAGGCACTAAGTGTAGCACGAACTGTATCTGTAGTTAACTCACTGCCAAGCAGTGTCATTGATGCCACCCAGTCAATCGTTTCGGTAACACTAGGGGGTTTTTTGAGTGCCTGTTTACGAATATTTTGAACAAATTCAACAAGCTGACTAGCAAACTTACGGTCAATGTCTGGTGCATTCAGTTCAACAATCGCCAACTCCCGTTCAAATTCAGGATAATCAATATTAAAATGCAAACACCGGCGACGCAACGCATCACCAAGTTCTCTAGTACTATTGGAGGTCAAGACAACATAAGGCCGGGTAACCGCGCTTATCGTACCCAGTTCAGGAATCGTAACTTGCCAATCAGATAACGCCTCTAACAAGAAACTTTCAAATTCCTGGTCGCTTTTATCAATCTCATCAATCAAAAGTACCACAGGCTCCGGACTAGTAAGCGCCGATAACAGCGGTCGTTTCAGCAAGAACTCCTGGTCAAAAATTTGTTTGCGTCCTGTCTCCCAGCCTTTTTCCGTCAATGCTGCGATTTGGATATATAATAACTGTTTTTGGTAGTTCCATTCATATAGTGCTTTACTCTCATCAAGGCCTTCATAGCATTGCAACCGGATAAGCCGCCGCTTACGAAGGCGCGACCATGCTTTCGCCAATTCCGTTTTACCAACACCGGCCGGCCCCTCTAATAGCAGTGGCTTTTCCAGTTTCTCCGCTAAATACAACGCGGCAGCTAAACTATCATCAGTAAGATATCCATTTTGGCCAAGCTGAGCCTTAAGCTCTTCAATTGCCTCTATCATATTACCAACTCCGTTACTTTGTTTCTGTGGCTGCTAAACTCACTCATGGAAGATACGCCTTCCCATCTTTGAATACTGTTACTACTTTTTTTATACAGTTGATATCTCGTAATGGGTTACCTGACAGCACCAGCAAATCTGCCCGTTTGCCTGCAGCCACTATCCCTATCTCCTGCTCCATCCCCACTGCCTGAGCCGCAAGGCCAGTGGCAGCATGCAGCACGGCAGCAACCGGCAAACCGCAATCCACCAATAAAGCAAGCTCCCGCCATATATCGCCATGTCCAACACCTAATGCTCCGGCATCGGTCCCAGCAACAATCTTAGCCCCCGCCTGATACGCTCTTTGTACCATAGTCTGATGTTGCCGGTAAACAGTCTCAATCCCCCTCGCTGGTAGTGTTCTGGTCTCATGGGTCTGACCATACTTCAACATACGTTCAAACGGGACTAATGTAGGTATCCAATATACCCCGCTGTCAGTAATGGCATCAGTTGTGGCTTCATCAATGAGTGCCCCATGTTCAATTGTACTGACACCAACAGTCAAAGCCTGGCGTACGCCATCTACACCGTTGGCATGTACCGCCACCCTCTTTTTCAGGTGCCTTGCTTCGGCAACAGCGGCCTGGGCTTCCAGTAGTGATAGTTCAACAACTCCTGCATCTTGACGAACAAAATTAACACAGCCTGTCATCATGATTTTGATACAGTCAGCACCACCTCTGACCTGCTCGCGCACAGCTTTAACCACTTCTTCAGGGCCATCAGCTTCCTGGCCACCCGCATAATGAAAGTGTCCCCCAGTGATGGAAATGGCCTGCCTAGCAGTAAGAACGCGTGGCCCGCTTACAATACCTTGCTTAACTGCTTTTTTTAAAAATGCATTAATGCCAAAAGGACCACCTAGATCCCGGACAGTAGTTACCCCTTGGCGAATAGTTCTGGCCAGGTTGTTGACGGCCCTGAGCAGTGTTGTCTCTTTATCTTCTTTCCACCGTAATGTACGGGATTTCATATCAGAAATTCCTTCTAAAAACAAATGCACATGGGGGTCAATAAGCCCGGGCATAACGGTGTACTGCGAATAATCAGCAGCTGCTGCCACTTGCTCGGCTGCAAAATCATCCGCTTGGCCAATACCAGCAATATACCCATTTTCAACCGCCAAATAACATGACTCTTGCGGCGTAAGGCCTGTCCCGTCAATTAACAAGCCAATTTTAAATAAATGCATAGTTGCGTCCTTCTTCCTCACACTAATCTCAAGGTATTCTGCATAATATGCTTAAGTACCTGCCATAATGGTTTAACTTAAGTAAAAATTCTTGACATTATGTTGCTGCCTAAGTATAATTTATATGTAATTATATCTGGGGGTATAGCTCAGCTGGGAGAGCGCTTGAATGGCATTCAAGAGGTCAGCGGTTCGATCCCGCTTATCTCCACCAAAGCAAATAAAAGCTTACGAGGTTTCTATCTCGCAGGCTTTTATTTTGCTTCGCTTTCTATATTATACAACGTGTTAATGAAGTTTACATCACCTACCTGCGCCTGCAAACTTCTTTACTGCGGAATATATACTATGCACCTTCCTGTTGTATTACTTCTTGACTGAAGTGCTGCAGGTAAGATAAACTATTGATATCGTATACTTTATTGTAATAATGACAATCTAAAAGAAGGGAAACACATCAATGGAAGCACTGCTGTCCGTACTTTTAGAATGGGGTTTTACGGGTCTCTTACTTGCTGCTTTCACAGAGTCCTTTATTTCACCTTACTTGCTGCTTTCACAGAGTCCTTTATTTCACCTATATTACCTGATTTGCTTCTTATAACGCTGGCAATAGCTAACCCGCACAATGCTATTTATTACGGTTTGGCAGCTACTGCTGTTTCCATTCTCGGTGGCTTGATTGGTTATATGATCGGGCTGAAACTTGGCCTTCCGGCGGCTCGTAAGTTTATCCCGCCCAAATATATGAACAAAATACAAACTACCGTCCAAGAAAACGCCCTATGGGCCATATTTTTAGCTTCCTTGTCACCCATTCCGTATAAATTTGTCAGCATCACGGCCGGCGCACTAAAAATCAATATGCCTGTGTTTCTCTGTATCTCCCTGTTGGGCCGTGGTAAGCGTTTTTTATTGGAAGGTGTGCTAATTTATTATTTTGGATCACAAGCTGTTGAAATTTTTACACAACACAAAACAGATATGCTGATTATTTCACTTATAGTCATACTAGTCGCAAGTATCATTGCTTATGCTATGAAGCGAAGCAAAAAAGCGGCACCTGCAGTAAATAAATTATAAATCTGCTACCCGCTGCTGTTAAAGCTAGCGGGTAATTTATTATGGAGGACTTACCTTTTGGAAACGGTAAAATCAATAATTTATGGAATCATCCCTACCTTTCAGCCTGCCAGTTTTGGTCGTGTCTATGCGGCATATGGCGGGGTATTCATTGCTTTATCTATTCTTTGGGGCTGGGGGGTTGATAAGGTAGTTCCTGATAAATTTGATCTCATTGGTGGTATGATGGCACTTATAGGTGTTATGATAATTATGTACTGGCCTCGCGTTTGATCACTACTACAACCGGATATGATAAGATTACGAATAAAATTTTTAATCAAGGGAGAGTGTTATCTTAATTTTGGACACAGGCTCGATCGGCACCGAAATTATAATTATCTTATTTTTAATTTTTGCAAATGGATTATTTGCCATGACAGAAATGTCTATTGTATCTTCCCGCAAAAGTCGTTTGGAGAATATGGCAGCTACCGGTAATAGAGGCGCTCAGGCAGCGTTAAAGATGGCTGAAGAGCCAACAGCGCTGTTATCTGCCGTACAAGTCGGCATTACCCTTATTGGAATTCTTACCGGTGCTTTTGGTGGTGCCAAAATAGCTAACTACCTCGCTTCTTTTTTGAACGAAATTTCATTTTTGCAGGGCTATAGTAATGCTATTAGTCTTGCTATTGTCGTAGGTATCATTACCTACCTTTCACTGATAATCGGCGAATTAGTGCCAAAAAAATTAGCACTTAATAACCCAGAACCCATTGCAGCCGCTATTGCCAGACCCATGTCGACCTTTGTGCGTCTCAATCGACCGCTAGTTCATCTATTGAGTCTTTCTACTACTATGGTAATGAAGCTTTTGGGCACCAAACCACCAGACGAACCACCAGTCACGGAAGAAGAAGTAAGAGTACTGATCGGTCAAGGAGCCCAGCATGGTGTCTTTGAAAAATCCGAGCGGGAAATGCTGGAAAAAATTTTTATTCTTGGCGATATGCGAGTAGGGGCACTTATGACACCGCGGACCCAAATCAAATGGTTAGATCTCGAAGATAATGACCAGTACAACTTACGGATTATTCGCAGTACCAACCATCTATTTTTTCCTGTAGCCCGCGGCAGCTTGGATGACATCGTAGGTGTAATTTATTCCAATGAAGTCTTAGCTAACTATATTCCCGGCCGTCCTTTAGAACTCGAAAAGGCTTCCCGTCAACCACTTTTTATCCCCAAAAATACACCGGCTTTAAAAGTTTTGGAAAGCTTTAAAGATACTGGAATCTACGTTGCATTGGTAGTTGATGAATATGGCGGCATGTCAGGCTTGATTAGCCTTTATGATATTGCTGAGCACATTGTTGGCGATATGCCCTATCTCGGCGAAGATGAGGAGCCTGATATCATCCCTCGCGGCGATGGCTCATGGTTAGTGGACGGTATGCTGTCAGCAGAAGAACTCAAGGAGCTACTGGATGTTGATCATTTTCCGGGTGAAGAAAGAGGCTACTTTCAAACGCTCGGAGGATTTATCGTTTCCTATCTTGGTCATATTCCTAGTACTCCTGAAAAATTTGAATGGAGCGGCTATATTTTTGAGATTGTCGATATGGACAAAGCACGGGTTGACAAAGTACTCATTACCCGCAATTTGCCGCCAATAGATGGTGACCATTCCTTTGAGTGAGTAAATCCCCAAACACCAAAACCCCGCTATAGAAACTAGCAAGGTTTTGGTGTTTTTTTCCTGTAAATTGATATTCATGTAACCATTGCAACACTTACAGCTAGCAATCATTGTCGCTCATGCTAATTCATCGTCTGGGAAAACTAGCAGCATGGAGGTGAACAATTTGACAAATAAAAAAACAGAGTCCTTCAAAGGCGAAAATTTTGCCTTTGATCCACAAGCAGGTACTACAGAACAAAGTACCAATGGTCCACGCACAAGTCCTACCAAATCAACCAACCCGGTAAATAAGGATACTATCTCGGCAGATGACCTCCAGCAGCCGTCTGCCCACTCAGCCCAAGAACTCACCACCACTGACGGCTGACCGCCCCGCAGATAAGCTGTAGCTTATCCACACAACTCAAATTTTAAGGAGGGATTGTTTTATGAATGCAAAAGATCAATTAAACTCAAGTACTGCTAAAAATAATAAAACAACAGCGGCTATGACAGACGCCAAAAACACGAATACGACTGCTGAGAAGAAGCATATGCCCTGCAAAAACTCTCTCCCGACATAAAAAGTAATAACGAAGGTGGCTTAAGTGCCACCTTCGTTATTCTTTAAATATGTCCAGCCTTCTTTTTGTTCAACAAGCTGATCTTTGAGCAACCGTCCCATAGCGCGTTTAAAAGCTGCTTTACTAATATTAAACTTTTCCTTGATGATTTCCGGCGGGGATGCATCACTGTACGGCATTTGACCACCTCTAGTGCGAAGTATCTCAAGTATTTTTTCAGCATCAACATCCATTGCAGTTTCTTTGATAGGCCTCATGGACACATTTAGCCGACCGTCATCGCGCAAATAGGTAACCCGGGCAGTAAGCTCAGCTCCAACACGAGGGCGTTCAAGCATTTCATCATTATGCAAAAAAGCAATAAAGCGCTCTTTAGTAAAAATAAAAGCACCTTGATCGGTGTAGTTATAAACCGAGCCGGTGACAGTAGCGCCAACTTTAATATCCTCAGCTGGGCGGGATGCCTGCCTCAGTTCATCCTCAACTTCCATAGTAACAGCAGGGCGGTCAGACTTGTCACGATACAGCTTGACCCATACCTTTTCGCCAACCTTTGGCAGACCTCGCCGACCAGCATGAGGCATAAATACTCCTCGCTCAGCACCAATATTAACAAAGGTGCCATCACGAGTTGTATTAATAACCTCTACTCTTGCTACTTGTCCTTCTTGCATTTGTGGCAAATGCATACTGGCAGTTAACCGGCCCTTAGGATCTTTATAAAGGTACACCTTAACTGCTTGTCCGACGGTAATTTCTTCGGTTTGCTGAGCCTTATGCAATAATACATCATCACTGGTATTGCCTGTGCCAACATCTAAAAAAACTCCCAACTCACTTTTTCGGACTGCAGTGAGCTCTACTACATCACCAGGTCTGTAGTTATGCTTAATATTATCCATTATTACACCTATCCTTGATAAGACACTTGTTTGGCATCGCCCCATA
>JAGGAA010000378.1 GCA_017889675.1 Bacillota bacterium
ATCTTCAAAGCAGTCGATACTTTTTCCTTATGTGGCATAAAATTACCCCCAGACAAGACAATTTGTTTTTTCATTGTCCTATCTAGGGGTAGCATACCAGTGTGCCGGGGGCTTTCGTACATGTTAATGTAGGCTTTAGAAATTTCACCTAAGCTTTATCTAACCGACTATTTTTTCGTGAGGCGTACAATTCCAATAAGTCTGGTATGATTTCGGATTTTAAGCCGCTATCTGGAGCAAGTTCCTTGCATTTATCCACGGCTGCTGTAAAATCATAAAACACTTCCCATTTGGCCTTAACCAGGTCTTTGCCGACAAGGCGCAGAAGGTAAGCCGGATGGTAGGTGGCGATTGCTGGGATACCATATTTGGTGCTAAACCACTTTCCACGGTCTTTAGTGATGCGGGCTGTTGGTGCCAATAGATATTTTAGCGCTACACTTCCAAGGGCAATGATAATCTTAGGCTTAACCAATGCAAGCTCTTGATCAAGCCAAGCATTAGCGCAAAATTGACCTTCATCCACAGTGGGGGTGCGATTTCCTTTAGGCCTACATTTAATAATATTTGAAGTGTAAATTTTATCTCTAGTTACGCCTACGCTCCATAGAGCTTTATCTAACAATTGCCCGGACGGTCCAATCAGTGGGACGCCATACTCATCCTCGACGCCGCCTGGTCCTTCCCCAATGACGGCAAGCGGGCTATGAACAGAACCATTATAGGATGTCGGTCCGTGATTATTGTCCTGGCATAGTTTGCATTCAACAATGGAAGGTAACTCATGTACTACATTTGCAAGTTGTTCATGTGTAGTATCGCTCATGGTTTCACCTCGCTATATACAACGTGATAAGATTTTTGCAGGCGGAGGATCTGTTGGCTTGCGCCTGCTAGATTTTTTACTGCGGAATACAGTATAATTCGCGTAACTTACAGGAAAATCCTTTTTTCCAATACACCGTCTACCTGAAAAAGTCTTTAACACGTTGTATATAATAATATAGATAAGTGGTAATAATAGTTAGGACAACAAAAAAACTAATTTGTGTAAATTGTTGCATTATTATGCAAACATGTCTTGACGTCATATGGAACTCAAATTAAAATATATCCATAAATAGTATTGATTGTAGCAAAATAGATAGCTTTCATGCCCCGACAGAAAGGAAGCAAAATATGTGCATAATCCAGAAGTTTTGCCAAGCGATTGGTGAACGGGATAGTTATACTATTGAACAAGAAGTGACAATAGCCTATCTTGTAGGTATTGTCCATGATATCGGTAAGGTTAATGTGCCTGATCATATTCTCAATAAACCGGGACGACTAACAGCCGAAGAGTTTGCGGTAATCAAACAGCATCCTCAAATCGGTGCCGAGCTTATATCCGAGGTGGCTGGTTTGGAAACAGTGGCTGAAATTGTGCGCCATCACCATGAACGTTATGATGGCAAGGGCTATGGACAAGGTCTTTCCGGTAGTAAGATACCATTTTTTAGCCGGATGCTAGCGGTATGTGATACCTTTGATGCCATGACAAGTGCTCGCTGTTACCGACGGAAGCCGCTCAGTGTACGCAAAGCACTGACGGAAATTGCAAAGTGTGCCGGCACACAATTTGACCCGGCAATCAGTAAGCGGTTTATTGAGTTTATCGGTTCACAACAAGAGCAGGGTGCGGTAGCGAGAGCTGGCGTTTGAGACCGGGCTTGCCAGTACTTTACATTCTGTGCTGAATAATGTATAATTTTATAATACATAATAATTGTATCTTGATATCGGTAGATGCAATGACAGGGCAGCGCATAATGGAGAGTTTTCAGAGAACTGGCGGCAGGTGCGAGCCAGTAACAGTATTATGCTATCCACCCTATGAGCATGCGGTGATGAGCCGCACGGTCCACGTCCGTTATGCGTGCCGAGTGGACTGTTAGAAGTCAAGCAGGGTGGCAACGCGGGAGATAAACTCCCGTCCCTATTATAGGGGACGGGAGTTTTTTTATGTTAAGGAGGAAGAAATACATGTTAGATATTAAATTTGTGCGGAGTAACCCCGAAGTTGTGGAGCAAGCTTTGAAAAATCGGGGAGCGGCTATGAGTTTGACAGAGTTTATTAATCGCGAAAAAGAACGGCGGGAGCTATTGGCTGAGGTTGAGACGCTCAAAAACCAGAGAAATACTGTTTCCCAGGAGATCAGCAAGAAGAAAAAAGCTGGCGAAAATGCGGATGATATGATTGTTGAAATGAGGGAAGTCGGCGATCGTATTGGCGCTATTGATACCAAAATCAAGGAAGTGGAGACACTACTTGGCGACATTCTCATGAGCATACCTAATGTGCCACATGCCTCTGTGCCTGTAGGTAAAGATGAAGAAGCGAATCAGGAAATACGCCGCTGGGGCACACCGCAGGAGTTTGCTTTTGAACCGAAGGCCCACTGGGAGATTGGCGAAAAGCTGGGGATTCTTGATTTTGAACGGGGTGGCAAGGTAACTGGGGCTAGATTTACCTTTTATCGGGGTTTGGGTTCCCGCTTAGAGCGTTCACTTATCAATTTCATGCTTGATCTTCATACCAGAGAACATGGGTATACCGAATTTTTCCCGCCCTTTATTGTCAATGAAGCTAGTATGATGGGCACAGGTCAATTACCTAAATTTGCCGAGGATATGTT
>JAGGAA010000169.1 GCA_017889675.1 Bacillota bacterium
TATTAGCAGCAGTATCGCAGGCAGTGCGGGATTGCAATATGGTAGTTGTATCAGGCGGTAGTTCAGTCGGGGTTCGGGATCATACTGTTAGAGTCCTTATCGAGTTGGGGAAAACGGATGTATTATTTCACGGAGTAGCAGTAAAACCTGGTAAACCCACTATTTTCGGCATGGTTGGAAAAGTACCGGTGTTTGGCTTGCCAGGACATCCTGTAGCAGCAATGACTGTTTGCGCTCAAATAGTAAAACCCGCAATACAAAAGCTCCTTTGTCAGGTTATTAGTGCTAGTTATACTATACCAGCACGGCTGTCACGCAGTATGGCTTCCGTACCGGGCCGAGATGATTTTATTAGAGTGCAGTTAATTAAGAAATCGGGTGAATATTGGGCTGAACCGGTTTTAGGGAAATCAGGTTTAATTAGTACTATGTCAACGGCTGATGGCATTGTGCATATTCCAGCAGACAAAGGCGGCTTATATAGTGATGAAATGGTACAAGTGGAGCTTATTACAAAACAGTAAAGAGGAGGTGGTAGTTTGTATAAAGTTAAAGCGTATTTAGACTCCCTACCACGGAAGCAGGCTGAGAAGCTATGGTGGGAAAAACTTAGTAATGTGGAGTATTTTACTAGCTTTCCGGTGCAAGAAGTTAGTATCAGTGAGACGTTAGGGCGAGTAACTGCTCAGTGTGTGTATGCTAGGCAGTCAGTGCCACATTATAATGGTGCGGCAATGGACGGAATTGCGGTAAGGGCGCAGGATACTTTTGGCGCAGGCGAAACTACCCCGAAAGAACTGCGGGTGCTGAAGGCGGGCGAGCCGTTTGTAGATGCCAGTTGCTATATTATAGATACTGGTGATTTAATGCCTCCCGGTACAAATGCGGTCATAATGGTCGAGGATGTACATTTGTCAGATGGCTGTGCTGAGATTATTGCAGCTGCTGCGCCATGGCAACATGTCCGTGTTATTGGTGAAGATATTGTGGCCAATGAAATGGTATTGCCAGAACACCATGTTATTACTCCTTCAGATATTGCGGCTTTGCTGGCCGCAGGACTGGATAGTGTGGAAGTTGTCGCTAAACCTAAAGTAACAGTTATTCCTACTGGCAGTGAATTAGTGGCGACTCATCAGGAACTTACGCCAGGGACTATTTTAGATGGTAATTCTCATATGTTGTGCGCGGCTGTAACCAATTGGGGGGGCGAGCCGACACGCCACGAGATTGTGTATGATGATTATCAAAAGATTAAAAAAGCGATTGTTGATAGCTTGAAAGTCAGTGATATGGTCATTACTAATGCGGGAACTTCAGCTGGTACAGAAGACTTTACTGCCGATATACTCTCAGAGCTCGGCGAAGTGTTGGTACATGGTGTAGCAATTAAACCAGGTAAGCCGGTAGTACTAGCCATCTGCCAGGGAAAACCGGTTATCGGGCTTCCGGGATATCCGGTTTCAGCGATGTTGACAGCAGAGCTATTTGCTCGTAATGTGCTCTATGCTAGACAGAAACTGCCACAGCCAGAGGTTGAAACAGTGGCGGCTACTATGTCCAGACAAGTTTACTCACATATTGGTGTAGAAGAATATGTTAGGGTGTCGTTAGGCGAAGTGCAGGGCAAAATTGTTGCTGTCCCGTTAGGACGCGGAGCTGGTTTAATAAGCTCCTTAACCAAGGCACAGGGGATGCTGGTCATTAATGAGACTAAAGATGGTTTGGCAGCAGGAACTGTTGCCGAGGTTAAACTATTTGGCAGACAACAGGCCAGTAAAAATATTTTATCGGTAGGCAGTCATGACTTGGCACTCGAAATTTTGGGCGTATTTTTAAGACGGCAGGCAAACCTGGCGTTATCGTGTGCTAATGTTGGCAGTATGGGGGGGATTATGGCAATACGTAATAATGAGGCGCATATTGCGGGGATACATTTGCTTGATGAAACGACTGGCGAATTTAATGTACCCTATGTAAATCGCTATTTGAAAAATAATGAATCTTGGCGGTTGGTGCATTTAGCCATGCGGGATCAAGGGTTAATGGTTATGCCGGGTAATCCCAAAGGTATTCAAGGACTGTGTGATTTAGTACGTTCAGATATTGAATACGTCAATCGTCAGCGAGGCGCTGGCACGCGCATGTTGCTGGATTACCAGCTGCAAAAAATCGGTATCGAGTCTAGTAAAATAGCTGGCTATGATAAGGAGGTAGGCACGCATATGGCAGTAGCGGCTACCATTGCCGGCGGTGCTGCTGATACTGGTATGGGTATCCGTGCTGCAGCTAAAGCGCTAGGGCTGGATTTTATTCCGGTAGCGCAGGAGCGGTATGATCTTATTTTGAACTTTTCGCCTGAAGATGAAAGACCGGCATTAATTATCAATATCTTACAGTCGCCAGAGTTTCAGCAGCAAGTGGAAGCGCTTGGTGGGTATGATTTGAAGGATGCTGGGAAATTGATGGCACTGAGTTGATAATGGGGAAGTATATAGATGTATGAAAAATATAAAATAAGGAATGGGAGCGATAACAAAGATGAATAAAAAGAACAGTAGAAATTTGCTGGCAGTACTACTTATTGGCTTAATGATAGTAGGTTTAGTTGGCTGTGGGGCAAAGCAAGATAAGGCTCCGCAAGAATCAGCAAAACCGGTAGTTCAGGATGTAATACTTGCGACTACTACAAGTACACAAGATAGTGGTTTATTGGATGTGCTTATTCCTGCTTTTGAAAAAAAGACAGGCTATAAAGTAAAAACGATTGCAGTTGGTACTGGTCAAGCTTTAGCTATGGGGGAAAAGGGCGAGGCAGATGTACTTTTGGTGCATGCACCAGATGCTGAGAAAAAAGTGGTTGCCAGTGGTGCGGCTATTAATCGTCTTATGGTTATGCATAATGATTTCATTATCGTTGGAGCTGTTGATGATGTGGCCAAGACTAAAGGCCAGACGGTTGCTGCAGCGATGGAAGCTATCGCTAAAGCGCAGGCACCCTTTCTTTCGCGTGGCGACAAGTCAGGCACCCATCAGATGGAACAAAAGCTATGGAAACAGGCTGGGGTAGTACCATCAGGGAGTTGGTACCAAGAAGTTGGCGCAGGTATGGGGCAGACGTTAAACATTGCTAATGAGAAAAAGGGCTATACCTTGACAGATCGCGCTACTTTTTTAGCACAAAAGAAAAATTTAGCGTTAGAGATACTGGTAGAAGGCGATGCGAAATTGTTGAATATTTATCATGTAATGGAAGTGAACCCTGAAAAATTTGCTAAAGTTAATAATGCTGGTGCGAAAGCTTTTAGTGCATTTCTCGTATCAAGTGAAGGGCAAGCTTTGATTAGTACTTTTGGCAAAGATAAGTATGGTCAAGCGTTATTTTTCGCAGATGCTGGAAAAACGGAAAAAGATTTTGGATTATAAGAGGCTCTAAGTATGGATAGTATTTTTTCAGGGCTGCTGCAAGCGCTATATCTGCTGGTAAATGGTGATGCTGAGGTTTATGAGGTTGCCATTTTGACCATTAAAGTCTCTGGTTTTGCAACGTTACTTAGTGTGTCGATTGGCATCCCGGTAGGTTTATGGCTGGCTTTGAAAGAATTCCCGGGTAAACGGTTTTTCCTCAGTCTAATTAACTTTGGGATGGGGTTACCGCCAGTGGTCGTAGGCTTATTTGTCAGCTTGTTTTTATGGAGATATGGTCCGCTGGGGATGTTGGGCATAATGTATACGGTCTGGGCGATGATTATCGCTCAGGCCGTTATTGCCAGTCCTATTGTGGCTGGCTTAAGTTTTGCGGCGCTTAGTGGGCTCAACCCTAAATTGCGCCTGCAGTTACTATCGCTTGGCGCTACCGAGTGGCAGGCTAACTGGCTGTTAATTAAAGAGGCCAAATTAGGCTTATTAGCGGCGGTTATGGCCGGTTTCGGCGGTGTAGTTTCAGAGGTTGGGGCATCGATGATGGTAGGCGGTAATATAAAAGGTCAGACTCGAGTGCTTACGACCGCGACGGTTATGGAAGTAGGCAAAGGCAATTACGATATTGCATTGGCCTTTAGTTTTGTCTTGTTGATTGTCGTATATGGGATAGTAGCGTTGTTAACCTATATGCAAAATAGTGGAAAGCGGGACAGCGTATGAGGCAAGTAGTGCTGGAGATAGCTGATATTAAAGTTTTTCGTAATAAGCGGCAGACGTTAATAATTGAGACATTATCGATAGCTGCAGGTGAGATTGTTGCAATTGTTGGGCCTAACGGTGCCGGGAAAAGCACACTTTTACAGCTAATTAATATGCATTTATCATATAAAACCGGAAAAATGGTGTTATTTGGAGAAGATGTCGCCGGAGCCGATAAGCATAGTTTACGCCTAAGGTCTTCGATGGTATTTCAAGAGGCGATGCTGTTAGACGATACAGTTTTTGATAATGTCGCATTAGCGTTGCGGTTTCGCGGTATGGCTGAGCGGGAGATACAAGCTAAAGTGAATAAGGCACTAGAGGATTTTCATTGTGCTCATTTGGCGACCAGGATGGCACGTAAATTATCTGGAGGCGAGGCGCAGCGGGTTTGTCTGGCACGTGCACTGGTATATGAACCTGA
>JAGGAA010000170.1 GCA_017889675.1 Bacillota bacterium
ATACCATGTTCACCAGAAACTTCTCCGCCAAATTCTTTTGCTTTGGCATACATAGCATTCATGGCACGAGCCAATTTATCCTGCCATTCTTTTTCTTCAAGTTGGTCGCGAAGCACATAAACATGTAGATTGCCATCACCAGCATGGCCAAAACCTTTAATTTTGATACCAATTTCCTTTTGAAGCTCATCCGTGTATTTAACAAAGTCGGCAACCTTGTCTCTTGGTACAACAACATCACATTCATCCAGTTCTGTGGTCGACGCTTTGATCGCCTCTAAAAAAGCTCCCCGCGCTGACCATATTGCTTCTTGGCGCTCCTGCGTATTCGAAATCAGTGCATCAATTGCACCTGCGTCTAAGCAAATGTGAGCCACTTTTTCATAGGCTTCTTCCAATTCTTCTTTGCTGTTGCCATCAAAGGTAAGCAGCAAATAGGCGTTAGCCGAACTGTCAGGAAATTTTTTGCCCAAAAACTCTTCAGACGCTAAGATAATTTCTTTTTCCATAAATTCAATGGCTGTGGGGATGGATTTTGATTTAATAATTTTGGGAACGGTTTCAATGGCTTGTGCCAAATTAGGGAAGGGAACCAACAAGCTTAAGGATTTTTTAGGCAACGGCAATAATTTTAATATTGCTTTTGTTACAAACCCCAGTGTCCCCTCTGAGCCAATAATGATATCTTTTAAACAGTAGCCTGAACTGTTCTTTACCGTTTTTCCGCCCATTGTCATGATTTGCCCATCAGATAATACTACCTCAATGCCGCGGATATAATCTCGAGTTACACCGTATTTAACAGCTCGCATACCGCCGGCATTTGTGCTGATATTACCGCCAATTGTCGCACTTTTTTCACCGGGATCAGGCGGATAAAACAGGTCATTTTTTTGGACAAACTTCACAATATCTAAGAGCAATACACCAGGTTCCACTGTCAAAGTCAGATTTTCCTCGTCAAGCTCCAATATCTTATTCATCCGAACAGTGCTCACCATAATTCCACCATGAAGCGCAACTGCTCCACCAGCAAGGCCTGTTCCTTGACCGCGAGGAGTTACTGGTATGTTATTTTCATAGGCATATTTCATGATTTTTGAAATTTCTTCGGTACTTAAAACCTCGGCAACTACTTCCGGATACAAATGTTCATTTACCAATTCGTCCCGGCTATAACTTTCATGAATTCCTTCTCCGGTAAAGATCCGTTCCTTGCCGCAAACCGATAGGAGAAAGTCTATATCCTGACTATCAATTTTTTTATAATTCATATTTTTCACCTCTAACGCAACTAAATTTATGAAAGGACCCTCCGATTATTCATGGTTTGAGGACAAGCGTTCAATCAGGTCTGGCACAATCTTGTAGAGATCGCCAATTATCCCGTAATGAGCCACATTAAAGATAGGTGCATTCTCATCGGTATTGATAGCAATAATATTTTCCGAACTATCCATGCCTGCGACAAACTGCACCGCCCCGGAAACACCACAGGTAATAATCAGCTTGGGTTTTACGGTTCTGCCGCTTAAACCAATTTGTAGTCTGGGATCGGCAAATCCTGCTTCAATCAGGGGTCTGGTAGTAGCAACCATACCGCCGAGTTTATCTGCCAATACCTGCAGCATCTCCATATCTTTAGAGCTTTTGATACCGCCGCCGGCGACCACAATCACCTCGGCATCTTCAATACTTTTCACTTTTTCCTTAGGCTTAACCTGCAAAACCCGGATCTGCGATACTAAGCTTGCTTTCGGAATAGTGCAGACAGTGACTTTTCCTGTAGGACTACTTGTCTTTTCAGCAGGAGAAAACACCTTATAACGAACAGTAGCGAACTGGGGACGGGTATTAGGGGTAACGATGTGCGCCATAATATTGCCGCCAAAGGCTGGTCTAATTTGGGCTAAATCGGTATTTTCAGCTACATCCAGCACCGTACAGTCTGCCGTCAAACCGGTACGAAACCTTGCCGCCATTCTGGGAGCCAAGGATCTGCCAACCGTAGTTCCACCTACTAACGCAATGGATGGTTTTACCTTACTGATAAATTCTTCGAAAACAGCCGCATAGGGTTCAATACGGAAATGTTTGAGTTCTTCATCATCATATACAAATACTTCATCTACACCATATTGCAATAATTCTTGGGCTTTATCTGCTATGTTATATCCCATAAACAGACAATACACCGGATAGTTCACTTTTGCGGCAAGTTCTTTGGCTTTACCGATAAGTTCCAATGTTACCGGATGGATATTACCATCCATATGATCAACATAGACCACAATGCCTTGCCACTGACTTTTGTCGATGATAACGACTTCATCTTCAATAAAGGTAAACACCCCTGCGGGTCCTTTTTTCACACACATCTTGCACATTTTGCAGGCAGCATTAATACTCAAATAATCGTTGTCCCACTCCAGCGCGTCAAAGGGACAAAGTTCAAGTAGGGCCTGCGGATCTGTAATTTTTTCTTGATCAATAACTATTTTTGCCACTGTTGCTTCCTCCTTTACACGTACTTTAACTCTTTTAACTTATTGACCAAGCGATCGACTAATACGCCTGGAGTATCTTTCCACATTTCGCGATCATTATTGGCTTCCGGGGAAAATATTCTTATAACCCGGGTCGGCGAACCATTGATCCCATAATTATTTTCATTCTGATCAATAAAATCATTAAAACTATAAATAGGTATCGCTTGGTTCTTTGTCGCCATTTTCCGTTTAAATGAAGGCAGGCGAGGCTGGTTTATATCTTTTTCCACAGTAATGAGACAAGGATAGTTAACTTCGACCGTTTGCACAGCATGGGGCATATCCATGTCTACGATAATTGAGTGTTCTTTCACTTCTACAATCTTCTTTACATTGGCAATATGGGGTATCTTGAGAAATTCTGCCAACTCAGGACCTACCTGAGCCGTATCGCCATCTGTTGTTTGTTTGCCGCAAATAATGAGGTCATACTGGCCAAATTTTTGTACTCCCTGGGAAATAGTGTAGGAAGTCGCCAGTACATCCGCTCCACCAAACACCCTGTCAGAAATCAATGCGCCTTCGTCTACACCCATCATATAGGCTTCCCGGATAATTTCGGCAGCCTGAGGTGGTCCCATGCTAATAACACTGACTTTAGCACTATTTTCTTCCTTGATCTTTATTGCTGTCTCAATAGCAAACAAGTCATAGGGGTTCATTTTCGAATCAATGCCTTCTCTTTTTAGCACCCCTGTCTCTTGATCTACTTCCACTTCTGACGTTCCTGGAACCTGCTTAATACAAACAATAATATTCATAATAATCACCTCGCAAAATCTATACCTGTCTGAGAAGAACTGATTCAAGATATCCTAACTTGGTTATATATATTAATTATACATAAAACTCAGATAGCCCTTCAGAATTTTTTGATTTTTACCTTAATTTTTTTGCTATGTACTACCACTCCCAGGGTTCACCCGGAATCTGAACAGCGAATTTCCCGCCACTTATTTCTAAATCAGTTCCAGTTATATAACTAGCAGCTCCAGACGCGAGAAAGACGAGTCCTGCTGCCACTTCCTTGGCATCACCAGCCCGGTTTAGCGCAATTTGCCCTAAGGTAGCACCAGGTTGTTCAGCAAGGCGCTTGCTATTCATCTGGGTAGCAATAACACCAGGGATATATCCATTCACGCGAATATTATAAGGTGCCAATTCGGCAGCTAGCGTCCTCGTCAAGCTAGAAACGGCCGCCTTGGAAGCAGCATAAGCCCCGCCGCCTGCTGACGGAATAACTGATGCATAGGATGAAGCATTTAGGATAACACCGCCCTCACCTTTACGCATATACCGGGCCGCAACTTGCGCTCCCAAAAATACCGACTTAAGATTGATGTCCATAACCTTGTCCCAGTCAGTTGCTGCCATTTCAAGAAGTTTCGTTTTATGAGAAATACCGGCATTGTTCACCCAAATATCAATTCTTCCATATTTAGCATACACTTGCTGGGCAAATTCTTCAAGTGCCTGCTGATTAGCAACATCAGCCACACAGCCAAAAAGTTCATATCCCGCTTCCACCATGCTAGCCTTGAAAGCATCCAGCTTTTCCTGGTTGCGGCCACATATCGCCACCTGACAGCCTTCCTGGAGAAAGGCTGCTGCGCAGGCCGCACCAATACCGGCTGCGCCTCCAGTAATAACTACTACTTTTCCTGTCAGTTGCAAATCCATCTTTTACCCCTCCAAATTATACAAAAGGGTTGTGAGGCTATTTCCTCGCAACCCTTTTGTTCAGTTTCTTTCTATTTCAAGACTATCTTGTTCCTATTTTGTCCGCTGCGGGCGGCTTGCCAAGAGCTAATACCGATATTGTACCCATAATGGCGAAAGATGCCAGGAAGTACATGCTCAAGGTAGTCGATCCGCCGCTCATTTCCTTAAGGAAGCCTACGACATAGGGTCCAATGAAACCGCCAAGGTTAGCTGTCGAATTAATGATGGCTATCCCGACTGCCGCAGTTGCTTCTGTCAGGTACATATTAGGGAAACACCAGAATGTACCGACAAAGCAGTAAATAGCCATCTGGCTTA
>JAGGAA010000171.1 GCA_017889675.1 Bacillota bacterium
GCTATGATCAAGCAAATATCTGAGGGTTTTTCTTCTAACCATATCTAGCCTCTCTTGTTGAATATCTACTGAAATGGTTTTCTAACTCCTTTTATTTCTGTTAAACACGAAGCGTTCCAAAACCCTGCCCAATTGTCTAAAACAAAAGTCCTCAATCCCTATATATCATATCAGGATTGAGGGCTTTTTCACCATTACCAATGATATGGTTCACTGTATCGGGTATAACGGCGAAATTCTATTCCGCATTTGATCCTTATTATCTTATTCCTCATACCATGTGCGCAAAGGCTGTTCTTTGATAATAAACGGCAGCTTAATCTGTGCGATTGTCATGCCAGGGTTTAGCTTTTGCTTATATAAATATTCTTGCCAGCCCTGTTTCATGATCTGTAGAGTAGGCGCATTCAGCAAATTCCGTCCGCGATAAAGAGAATACCCTCCTACGTTTTTAGTTAAAGTGACTTCCAAATTCGCTAAATACTCTTCTATAGGGAAATCGGACTGGAATACTTCCGGTTCAATGTACAACTCATATTTCTTGAGCTGCGGGTTGAGGTATCACCCAGAACCCTCGAAGTGCCAGTTAGGTATAGTAAAATAGGACTATATTTCTGGAATATTAGAATTGCATTTCATATGTGTCTTCCATTATTTTCACCATCTTATATAACAATTCATTATAGGGTGTTGGTACTCCCAATACTAAGCCCTCTTTATTTGTTTTTCATATCTTGCGCGGTAGAAGGAAGATGGGCATAAAGTTCAGTATTAATTGGCGTCTTTCCACCATTAATACTAAGCTGATCTTCTGTAAACTGTATCCCCTTCGCGGTTCCTACTGCTATTACCTCATTTCTTACAGCTAGCATTAATTCCTCTGTGCCAGCTGCAGCAAGAGCTTGTCCCATTGTTAATCGTAATAACCCAAATACTACATTGGTAGAATTATTTCTCAATTTGATCCAAACTTCACTGTCAATATCGTCTCTAAGGATAACCTTAACTCCAGTTCTCCCTAATAAGTCGGCTATTTTTTTCAAGTCATTATTGATTACCTTTTTCGTAGATCCAAAACAAATTTTCGAGTTTTTACCAATAAAGCCTCGAATGTGACCTAGTTCAACCATCTTTCCGGCAAACTCCAAAATGCCGTATAATATCTGATCCATATTATAATACCGGGCCAAAATCTCAACATTACCGATACCATTTTGCAGGGTCATTATATAGGTTTTATCCCCAGCAAGACATTTTGCTGATTTAGCCGCAACATCAGTATAGCAGCCTTTTACTAAAAATATGATAACGTCCATTATTTGATCAATTTCCGAAGGAGATTGTACTGCATTTATTTTTACGATATCTTCTGTGTCATTTATACTTATTTTTAATCCATTCATCTGTATATGCTTTACAATTGTTTCATTGGCATCGACAAGCCAAACCTCCGCACCAGCCTTATGCAGTATTGCCCCAATCAGGCTCCCCATCACACCTGCCCCGATGATAGCAACTTTCATTGAACTCTCCCCTTTAATCAAATTATAATTATTGCCTTTACGCTTCTAAACTTAGGCTATATTTTAAATTTTGATACAGCGGTCTGCAGATCATAGGCTAATTTTGACAAAGCTTCACTAGAGCTAGCTATTTCTTCCATAGAAGCCATTTGCTCCTCAGTCGCAGCTGAAACGCTTTGAGATTCACTTGCTGAAATTTGACTTAGCTCATCAATTCTTTGAACTGACCCCACAATTTGTTGACTACTTGAAGCAATTTGTTGGATTTCGGATGATATTTCTTTTACCTGTCTGGTCACATGTGTTACCAATTCAGCAATTTCACAGAAAGCAGCCCCTGCAGCATTGACCACCTCAGCCCCAGTCTTTACCTCCCTTGTTCCATCATTCATAGCTATAACTGCCTTTTGGGTATCTCCCTGAATTTCACCAATTAGATCGGTAATTTTTTTTGTTGCTTCCTGAGACTGTTCAGCTAGTTTCCTTACTTCTTCAGCCACAACTGCAAAACCTCGGCCCTGCTCGCCCGCCCGCGCAGCCTCAATAGCAGCGTTGAGAGCTAAGAGGTTGGTCTGTCCAGCAATACCCGAGATAGTATCAACAATATGGCCAATTTCTTGGGAACGCTCACCTAGTTTGGCTACTACCTTAGCCGAAGTATTAACGGTATTCTCAATATTACTCATCTGGGTTACTGCCTTATCAACTGCTTTACCACCTTCTTGTGCCTTATCTTCAGCTAGAGCCGATTGGGCTGTAACTTGATTCGTGTTTACAGCAACCTGTTGAATACTTGCTGACATTTGCTCTACCACAGCCGCTGCTTCATTATTCGCAACTAGTTGTTCATTTGTTCCACTGGCCACACCAGTTATAGATGTAGCTATCTGGTTAGCTGCAAGTGATGACTGTTCTGCACTTGCCGAAAGTTCCTCGCTGGAAGCTGCAACTTGTTCGGAACTGTTTTGCACCTGGGAAATCAAGTTACGCAAATTCAATACCATTTTATTAAACCCAGTTGCCAGTTCTGCAATTTCGTCCTTACCAGTAACAGTGGTTTGTACAGTGAGATCCCCATTAGCAACTATATTGACTTGATCGGTTAATAATTCTATTGGTCTCGTTATGCGTTTCATCATGAAAAGGGTAATCAATATTACTGCAAGCACAAATATCAGTGTTATTGATGAAAGCAGCAGTTTTAGAGTAGTTAAAGGTTTATAAATAACCTTTTCAGGAACAACAGTCACAAACGTCCAGCCGGTCAATGGGACCTTTTGATAAACAACTAATATATCTTCGCCATTATTAGTGTAATTTGTGAACCCTTTATCATTACCCATAATTTCTTTGTATGTAGCGTTAAGTGGTTTGAATTTTTCAATTTCAAAAATACTTTTGGATACCAATTCAGGGTCAGGATAGGTTAACAATAGCCCTTTGGCATCAATCAAGTATGAATATCCTTCTTCGTACAACTTTACCCCTTTCATATCATCCACTAGCGTTTGGAGTAATATGTCTTCAGCAATAATTCCACGAAATTGTCCTGACACGCCTTTTATTGGCATAGCCACTGATACTGCCATTTGTTTCGTGACAGAATCTAAATAGGGATCAGAAAAAGTAAGTTTTGATTGTTCCAGAGCTTGTTTGTACCAACTACGAGTACGTGGATCGAAACCCGCTGGCGGCGTCCAACCACTTCCGTCAATCATTTTCCCATCAGCAGCTCCAAAATACATATCTGATAATTCTTTATCAACTGCTTTATATCCAGCTAACATCGGTACTGTTATTTCATTGTCACCTATACTGCTTTGTATATTAGCATAAGTAATCTCTAACATTTTAGCCTTACTAATAAGCCATCCATTTAAATTGTTTACTTGAGCATTAGTGCTAGATAACAACTCTTTTTGGATTCCTACACTCAGTTGTTGTTTTGCAAAAATATAACCGGTTATCGATGATACTAAAAGAACAATTAAGGTTACAGAGGAAAATACCAACGTCAATTTAGCTTTTAATTTCACTTTGATCACCCCTAAAAAGATACTTTTGCAGATTCATCAATTAATACCACGTGCATGCCAATATCCGCTCCCCCATTTTTAATCTGTATATTAAAGAGGACGATCTTTACTCAAATTTAGTAAAGATCGTCCTCTTTGACTTGTTAAATAAATTTTATACTACGTAAACTAACTCGTCAAGTAAAATATACCATACAGAGTAAACTTTCCTGGCATAATATTCTTGTTTGATCAATCTCGTTTTGGGGTAAACCGATATTAGTATGTATTGGCTACGTCACTTCCAAGGTCTCATTCCTCTTGGAAGTTCTTTATTTCTTTCCAATTTTGTTCAATATTCTCACGCATTCTCTTTAACAATTTCGACGCGCGCTCTCTGTCCTCTGGGTTAAATCCAGTAAAACAGTATTCCATATTTCGGTTTTCTTCTTCTATAAGATAGGCGTAAACGTTCTGAGCTTTAGGCGACGAAAAAAGATGCCACATTCTTTTATCCTCATTACTGCGTTCTCTCAACACATATCCCTCATCCATCAACTTTTGTACCGCTTTGGTGGTTGTTGCTTTGTCTACTTTAAGAATGTTAGAGAGATCGATCAGATTGATACCCGGATACTCACAAATACGGGTCAAAAAAATAAATTGGCCTCTTTGTAGTTTTATTTCTCGAAATTTAATATCGCTAATTGACTGAATGCAACGTGCCAACGCCCCAACGTCTCGAAGAACTTCATTTTTTAAAATGCTGATAATTATCCCCCCATGTTGAAACTTAGTTTTAATTTCAACCAATTTTAGTTTATCATTATTTAGTTGAAATATCAACTTTATTGCAAATTTTCTTACCTTCGTTCATGCCTATTTTATACGTGAGTTAGCATCACTTGAAATCCTAATGACATTATCAATGCTGTCGAGTATTGGTTAGAAACCAATTGTAAAGTTCCTGATTTTTATATACACCAGCAATGTCGTGCCCTTGATCTGGTAAAACCGTAAGCTTTGGTCTGCTGCCCTGCGCTAGTAGAGCATTAATCATTGCTTCATCATTTATCAATGGACAAATGGTATCCTTTTCACCATGAAAGGCCCATATTGGCAAAGAAATCAACTGCCTATTCCAACTGTTTGGAACTGTCGGATTAGAGGCTAGAGGAGCTATCGCAGCAAAGTACTCTGGATGTTGGCAAGCTAGCAACCATGTGCCATTCCCTCCCATACTTGTTCCAGTCAGATATACTCTATCTTCATCTATACGATATTTTTTAGAAACATCATCAAGTAATGCAGTCAGAATATCTGACTTATTCAACCAATCTTCACCGTCAGGACATTGTGGTGCAAGAACAACAAATGAAAAATCTGGGCATTGTTCTGCGAACCAAGAAGGCCCATAACTTTTCACTAAGTCTAGTTCATGCCCACGCAATGAACTTCCATGTAAAAATAAAATCATCGGCCACCTATTTGTAGTTTGAGTATATTTTGCAGGAAAGATAAGCAAATATTGCAGTTTCTGATCATTATATATAAAAGTACTCTTTTTTTCTACAAAGGTTTCTGACTTCGCTATAGTTTCTAGAGTACTTGGCGTTACCGTAATTAAAG
>JAGGAA010000172.1 GCA_017889675.1 Bacillota bacterium
ATAGCCGAATCAAAGGTATCTTTCGGATACGTAACCATTGTAATGGTAATAAATACAGTACAGAAGGCCATAAAATATACGAGTAGTCGTGAACGATAATGCCTGCCACTGCCCCAAGTCCGCATATATTAATCTCCTCCTCCAAGCCGTGCGGTTTGATAATATATATATTGATAGTCCAGAAGTAATATAACTAAAATGAAGTATCAAATACAAGTAGTTGTATTGGAGGGGATAAGTATGCCACTAAAAATAGGGTTGGCTTTAGGGTCAGGGGGCTTAAGAGGGATTGCTCATATTGGGGTGTTAAAGGTACTGAAAAACCATCAGATACCGATAGACTACATTGCTGGTTGTAGTATTGGCAGTTTGATTGGCGCGTTATATGCCGCAGGGCTTGATCCGGAAACTATCTTCAAACTTGCCAAAAACTTAAAAAAACGTCACTGGTTAGATTTTGTAATTCCTCAGATGGGGATTGTTTCAGGCGAGCGGGCACTGGCGACCATCCGTCTATTAACAAAACAAAAGACGTTTGCAGATCTAGAAATTCCTCTCGCAGTTGTAGCAACAGAACTGAATAGCGGACGAGAATTTATTTTTACCGAAGGGGATGTAGCCAAAGCGGTAAGGGCTAGTATTTCTGTACCGGGAGTGTTTATTCCATTTGCTATTGATGATGTGCTCTTTATAGATGGTGCAGTTATCAATCCAACCCCCATTGATACGGCCCGGAATATGGGAGCAGATGTTGTGATTGCTGTTGATTTGGCACATGCAGGTACGGTGTACAATATCAGTAACATGTTTGATGTAATCATTCAATCGATTGATATTATGGAACGAGAATTATGTAAGCAGCGCCAAGCTCATTGTGATATTCTTATTCAACCTGATGTAGGCAAGGTGTCACCTAGTTCTTTCGATAAAATGGATGAGTGTGTTTTAGCCGGAGAATTGGCCGCTGAAGCAGTCATTCCGGATATTAAAAAGTTGTTATCTAGCCAGGGATATATAGCGGCGAAGTTTGATAATCCTGACCACCAGCGCGCCACTGATAATTAGGTGAGCCAAGAACATATATATCTGTTGCCATAATGTCATAAGCTAACATAGCTTGCAAGGGTGGCAGTGTACTATGCTGCCGCTGTTTACTAGTAAGGAATTGAGATGTTTTTGTTATTACAGGCACGGTTGATTGTTTGGTGATTTCTTTTAATAGTATCCGCCCGTTATGGTTAAAGGCCAATACGCGGGCATAGAGTGGGCCTAGTTGGTCAAATTGTGTAAGCGTAGTTTTGGTTATCCCTAAAAGCGCATAGATAATAATTCGTTGTAAACGAGTTAGTGTGTAGCGCTTGCTTTTACTATAGGCTAGTAATTCTTGAACTGTTGTTGCTTTAAGGACAGCGTCACTTATTTTATGGTGTAGTCCCTCGCTGACTTCGGGTAATCCAGCTAATTCATCAAAATACATAGTTCTAATTTTAGCCAAAATTAAATTACTGAAAGCGGGCAACGTTATGGGCGCTTTTCCCATTATAACTAAATCATTAATTTGTTTAGCGCAAACTTCTGGAAGAGATTTCCATGAGATGCTGTCAGGAATAAGAGTTTTGTTTTCTAAAAGGGCTGCTCTAATAGCAGTAGCACTGGCGATAGTAGAGGTAACTAAATTATCATGGTAATTTGCACACAAGCGTTGTATAGGAAGGGGTCTAAGCTGGGGAGCATGGGCGATGATTGCCCGTATGTATTCAATTGCCAACAGGTTATTAGGGGTTTGTATCAGACTTGTGGCAACACCTGATTCTGACGATAGTGCTGCCGCCAGGCTGGCGGCATATGTTTGACCTGTTTTCATTTTTTGGCGCATCATGTCGATAACATCTTTTTTATTTATTGCATTTGCGACCAATGTAAGGCGAGATAAGTCAGGTGTTTCCGTTCCAAAGCAGACATGATTAACAACTCCCAGACGACTGAGCAGTTGAATACCTCCTGCTGCAAAGTATTGAGCGCTGCGCACGGAAAAGACTGTGGGCAGCTCAATTATCAAATCAGCACCAGCTTGAACGGCCATTCTGGCTCGTGACCATTTATCGGCTATTGCCGGTTCGCCGCGCTGTAAAAAGTTACCACTCATAACACCTATAGTAAATTGTGCACCGGAAATTCGTTTAGCCTCATTCAAATGCCATAAATGGCCATTATGGAAGGGATTATACTCAACAATCATGCCTACTACGTTCATTACGCTTCACCCTATGTCATTTTAACCTATTTTTGCTATTTGTGAAATTTTTTATTAAATAAATTTGTTGAATGAAGGGAAAATAAATCAGGCGTCGAAAACATAGGAATTGGTTAGTAATTCAAGAAAATGTATGTAGTGATTCGATTATTGCTGCACACCCCAAAAATAAGGAGGATTTTGCTGTGAAAGTTTTAGTTGTTAACTGTGGAAGCTCTTCAATTAAGTACCAACTAGTTAATATGAATGATGAGTCTGTTTTGGCGAAGGGTTTGGTTGAACGTATAGGCTTAGAGGGTTCAGTGTTAACTCATCAACCAGAGGCTAAAGACAAAGTAATTATTAACGCCGATATCAGCGATCATAGTATTGGTATTAAACTTGTTATTGAGGCTTTAACCGATGCTAAACATGGCGTAATTGCCAGCATGAAAGAAATTGCAGCTGTTGGTCATCGTGTTGTTCATGGTGGAGAAAAATTTGCTGATTCAGTATTGATTACGCCTGATGTTATGAAAGCTTTGGAAGATTGCATCGAAATGGCTCCGCTGCATAATCCGCCTAACATCATGGGTATAAATGCTTGTTCTAAAATTATGCCTGGTGTTCCACAGGTGGCTGTTTTTGATACTGCTTTCCATCAAACAATGCCAAAAGAGGCGTACCTTTATGCTATTCCTTACGAAGCCTATGAAAAATATGGTGTTAGACGGTATGGCTTCCATGGAACATCCCACAAATTTGTGTCACAACAAGTGGCTGAGCTTATGGGCAAAAAATTATCCGATTTGCGTATAATCACTTGCCACTTAGGAAATGGTTCCAGTATTGCAGCTATTAAAAATGGTAAATGTATTGATACTAGTATGGGCTTTACTCCACTTGATGGTCTTGTAATGGGAACTCGCAGCGGTGGGATTGATCCTGCTATTCTTCCTTTCCTGATGAAAAAAGAAAAAATGACTGCCGAGCAAATAGATAATTACCTGAATAAAAAATCCGGTGTACTTGGTATTTCTGGCGTATCGAGCGATTTCCGTGATATTGAAGAAGCCGCTAATGCAGGCAATGAACGGGCGGCTCTGGCTCTTGATATGTTTGCTTACAGAGTTCGTAAATATGTGGGTTCCTATGTTGCTGCCATGGGTGGCGTTGATGTTATCGTATTTACTGCTGGTCTTGGTGAAAACTCGATTACTATGCGCGAAAAAATTTGCAAAGGCTTTGAATATTTGGGCACTAGCATCGATGCTGCCAAAAATAATATTCGTGGTAAAGCGCAAGAAATTAGTGCTGACGGCGCTAAAGTCAAAATTTTTGTCATTCCGACCAATGAAGAACTTGTTATTGCCCGCGATACCAAGTTGATTTGCGGTAATCTTGCATAACTGCTAAGGAACCTTCGCATGATAGGCAGGGGACACTTTGTTCCCTGCTTTTCTTATCCCAACAGAAAGCATAGCTTTCTGTTGGGATAAGGGCAACATCGGCTTGCGCTGTCGCCAAAGGCTCGGCGCAAGCCGTGTTTTCTATATTTCTTGACAAACATTCGGCGTGTCGATATAATAGATGAAGGTTGGTGGAAAATGATGAAAATTAATATAGCTCAATTAAAAAAAGAGCTGGGCAAGGCCCAATCCTTTTCTTTTAAAACTTCAGCCGAAGAACTAGGTCTTGGTAAAGAACAGCTTTCTTTGTCAGAGTGTGTAATAGTTGAAGGTCTGATTACCAATAAGGGAATGTCTTTTGAGGTAACTGGCAAAATTAGTACGCACGTAAAGCAATGCTGCAGTCGTTGTCTTGAAGAGATGGTTACCTTACTTACCGCTGTGTTTAGTGAAGAATATCGAGAAGCTGATTTTAAAGAATCTGGAGAAGTTGTAGATTCGGAAATCAACTATTTTAAAGGCGATGAAATTGATATTACCGACCTTGTTCGCGAAACTCTTTTGTTGGCCGAGCCTATAAAACCGTTGTGCAGCGAAAGTTGCCGCGGCTTATGTTCTAGGTGCGGAGTCAACCTAAACTTAAATACCTGCGGCTGCAACCTAGTTAAAGTTGATCCAAGGCTTGCGGTTTTAGAAAAACTCTTGTCGAAGGACTGAGATATGCAGGTTGGCCAATTTTGTTAAGGAGGTGGAAACAAATGGCAGTACCTAAGCGCAAAATGTCCAAAGCTCGTCGAGATAAGCGTCGTGCTAATTGGAAACTTACTATTCCGGGGTTAGTAGAATGCCCTCAATGTCACGAAAAGAAAATGCCTCACCGTGTTTGTCCTGAATGTGGTCATTATAATGGTAAAGTTGTGGTTCAAGCAGAATAA
>JAGGAA010000173.1 GCA_017889675.1 Bacillota bacterium
TAATGGCAGCAGTCAGTGAAGTTTTACCATGGTCAACGTGACCGATAGTACCAATGTTAACATGCGGTTTGTTTCTTTCAAACTTTTTCTTAGCCATTTAAGTATTGCCTCCCCAAATTACATATTTTCGCGTTACTATCATACATACTTATGACAAACAAGGCCTATCCTTATCTATCCACACTATCATTCCCAATATACATAGTTTCCGGGTACTATGCAATATTTTTTTCTTGATATCAAACTAAATTATTCTAGCTGTCATATAAAAATCCTGCTGGACTTTGCAATAAATTTAAAAACGCTTGCAGCAAATGCTGCAAGCGTTTTTGTCGTATTTGTAATGGTGGCGGCACAGGGATTTGAACCCCGGACACTGCGGGTATGAACCGCATGCTCTAGCCAACTGAGCTACGCCGCCATATTATTATGGAGCTAGTGACCGGGATTGAACCGGTGACCTTATCCTTACCAAGGATACGCTCTACCGACTGAGCTACACCAGCATAAAAATGGTTGCGGGGACAGGACTTGAACCTGTGACCTTCGGGTTATGAGCCCGACGAGCTACCAACTGCTCCACCCCGCGATGTAAGAAAATGGATTCTTGGTGGAGGGAGGTGGATTCGAACCACCGAAGTCGAAGACGGCAGATTTACAGTCTGCTCCCTTTAGCCACTCGGGAATCCCTCCGGAATTAATTGGATATTAGGATGTTCCTCACTTACGCTCGGAACTAAGCGACTCATTCATGTTCTCACTTCGCTACCGCTCGCGACAACATGATTCCCTGCTTAAATGGAGCTGGCGAGAGGAATTGAACCCCCAACCTGCTGATTACAAGTCAGCTGCTCTACCAATTGAGCTACGCCAGCATCATTTTTTTGAGACCTCGTCTCAGTGACAAAACATATTATATAATAGTCTCTAGACTATGTCAACATCTTTTAGACGTTAATTATATTACTTTTATTTCCTTTTATTTGCATGTATGTATTACTACTTCTACCTTACGAAGAAGTAGTAATACGATATACCGGCAACAACAAACCGATAATAGGCAAATGAGGCCAGTGTTGATTTATTGAGGAACCGCAAGAACCAGACAATAGATATATACGCCGTAATGAATGCAACAATAAAGCCAATCGCAAACACGCTAAAATCGGCCATACTCAGCTTATCCACAATCTTCATTAAATCATAAACACAGGCAACCAACATCAGCGGCACAGCAATAATAAAAGAAAATTCGGCAGCTGCTTTGCGACTCATCCCCAAGAATAAGCCACCCGCAATAGTTGAGCCTGAACGCGAAAACCCTGGCCACAAAGATAGAACTTGGAATAGCCCTACCCAAAATGCCTGTTTAATTGTCATGCCATCAACATTACGCGTAGTCGGACGATTTGCCATTTTTTCAGCTACCAACATAAAAATTGCCCCAACTACCAAGCCAATGATTACAGTATAAGGGGAAAATAGGTACGTCTTTATCGGTTTATGTAAGAAAAATGCTATTCCCATTACAGGTACAATCCCCACTAGGACGTGCATAGCGGTTAGTCCGTTGCCATAAATATTAATGGGCCGCGGCCTAACCATATCCAAAAACTTTTCACGATAAAAAATCAATACTGATAAAATAGCACCCAATTGTATAAATACTTCAAAAACACTGGCTTTTTCCCCTTCAAACCCGAGCAGCGAACCAACCAAAATCATATGTCCAGTTGAAGAAATCGGCAAAAATTCGGTCATTCCCTCTACTACACCAATAATTACTGCAATGATATTTTCACTCATATAGTCACTTCCTTAGTCTTTGTTGCGGCCTCTGCCAGGAGCATGTTTATCACTCCAATAGGACGATATTACTACTTTACCATATTTACCGAAATATCCTGCTTAATTATAAAAAAAATAAAAAAGCCCGGAATTTCAGTGCAAAAATACACTGGGTCCCCGAGCATCTTCATTCACAACATGTACCCGTTTGTTTTGATCCATGAAAGCAATAAACACATTGTGAATAGTGTCTTGGTGCTGCCGGCGAAATTCTTCAATCTGTCGCTGAGAAAGTCCCATTTCAGCCAACGCATTCTCCTGCAGCTTCCCCTCCAAAATTACCGGTACCAAAACACTGTTTGGACTTACACTAAAGTTAACTTGGCTAGGCGTTAATGGCAGATGCTCTGCTTTTTTAAGTACACTCAATCTGCCATACGGTTCTAGAATAGCAAGCTCTACAATAGTAATATCAAATGCATCCTTTTCCCGCAGAAGTTGCAATAATGTCTCCACAGGCATACGTACTTTACGGAGGTTTTCTTTGATAATCTGACCATCCTCCACCAGCACAAGTGGTTTAAAGTTTAGTTTGTGATTAACTGGACGCGCTTTGATACTGAGCCAACCAAAAAAAAGTTGCATACCGCCAAGTGCCAACAGGGCAATCAATGAACTAGCAAGTTCAATCCGATGATCGACAATTAATGCACCCGCGACTGCCCCAATAGTTATCGAAGTCAAAAAATCAAAGGAGCTAAACTCACTCACCTGGCGACGGCCAGTAGCCAGCATAATGATCAGTAACACGCCCATGCCTGCAACTACCCTAAATAAGGTAATGCCCAAGGTTTCCATTACAGCCCTCCACTGCACAGCTATATAGAAAACTACGCAATATTTAGGCTAGTGTAACCGCATAACCACTTTTTTAATCACCAAAACAAATTCCAATAGACCGTCCGGCTTTTAGTAGTTCGTTATCGGCAGTTACATTATTTGCTTTGCCAGCAATATCGGTGATTGGTACACGAATAATCTCGTTTTTTTGTAAAGCAACCATGTTGCCGAAGTCTCCTTCTAGCAGACATTCAGCAGCAGCCACACCATAACGGGTAGCTAGTACCCGGTCAAAGGCAGTTGGTGTACCACCACGTTGAACATGTCCTAGCACCGTACAACGGGATTCAACACCAATAAGGCCTTCTATTTGCCGAGCCAGTTTTTCCCCCGCACCGCCTAACCGTATTTTCTCATGGCTGCCTTCCACAATACGCGATACTGAGATCTCCCCGCCTTGTGGATAAGCCCCTTCAGCAATAACAACAAGGCTAAACAGCCGACCACGCTCTTGACGCTCCTTGATCTTGGCGATAATTGAATCTGTATTAAAGGGGATCTCAGGAATCAAAATACAATCAGCACCTCCTGCCATCCCTGCATGCAGCGCAATCCAACCAGCATATCGGCCCATAACTTCCAACACCATGACCCGGTGATGAGATTCAGCTGTGGTATGGAGACGGTCAAGCGCGTCGGTAGCCACACCGACTGCAGTATCAAACCCAAAAGTCCGCTCTGTTCCCGGTATATCATTATCAATTGTTTTGGGGACAGCCACTACCGGAAAACCTAATTGATAAAATTCTGATCCAATTTTAAGACTGCCGTCGCCACCAATCACTGCAAGCGCTTCAATCTCTCTTTGCCGCAAATTAGTCAACGCCTGGATGGACATATCCTCATAAACGATTTTTCCACCCTCCGTCTTGGGATAATTAAATGGATTATCCCGATTAGTTGTTCCAAGTATCGTACCCCCACGCGGCAAGATGCCAGCTACATTATCATCTGTCATTTCAATAATTTGGTTTTCGACCATACCGCCAAAACCATTTTTTATTCCCCATACTGTAAGCCCATGCCCGATCCCGGTCCTGACAACAGCCCTGATAACAGCATTCAGCCCAGGCGCATCGCCGCCGCCTGTGAGTACAGCAATACTTTTTACTTTGTTTGCATTGATCAATCTCATCACCTCATCCAAATCATTTCACCTAGGAGTAATGCAAAAAATGACACCGAACATGGTGTCATTTTTTGCTGCCGTTATTGTTCAAAGATAGTACTTATTCAGCTAACTCTACCTGAGAATCTTTATTAAGACTGGTAAGACCTTTATATACACCACGAATATCGCTATCATCACCGCGGTTTTCTAGATACCGTTCGAGTTTGCGTTTTACTCGTTGCAAGGCATTATCAATCGATTTAACATGTCGGTCTAGTTCAACGGCAATCTCCTGGTACGACTTGCCATCAAGGTAGGACATGAGTACCTTCCACTCAAGATCGCTCAAAATCTCGCCCATTTTTTCTTCAATATCAACAAATTCCTCACGGCTGATCACCAGTTCTTCCGGATCGGTCACTTTCGAACCAGACAATACATCCAGCAGCGTACGGTCAGAATCTTCGTCATAAATAGGTTTATTTAGAGAAACATAGGAGTTCAAAGGAATATGTTTCTGCCGGGTAGCCGTCTTAATTGCAGTAATAATCTGTCGCGTTACACATAATTCTGCAAATGCCCTAAAGGAAGAGAGCTTGTCATTCCGAAAGTCGCGAATGGCCTTATATAAACCAATCATGCCCTCCTGAATGATATCTTCACGCTCAGCGCCGATTAAAAAATACGATCTGGCTTTAGCCCGCACGAAATTGCGATATTTGTTAATCAAATACTCCAGAGCGACCGTGTTGTCATTATCTTTGGCGTCAAAT